>CAJXIS010000250.1 GCA_913054115.1 uncultured Acidimicrobiaceae bacterium
CACCCTCGTCGAACGGCAGGGCGAGGCGGGCCAACTCCTCACGCAGGTCAGTCGAGAGCGCCGATCCCAACTCGCTGACCGATGTCTCGTAGATCGCCTTGAGGCGGTCGCGGCTGGCCTCGTCGAGGCTGGCGGCACGGACCTCCTCGAGCAGTTGCTTCATCATCGTCCCGACCCGCATCACCTTGGCCGGCTGCTCGATCGTCTCGTCGACCGGGTCGTCGTCGAGGGGTTCCGGGCCGTCGACGGTGAGCACCTCGGGCTGGTCCCCGTCGGCTTTCGTGTCCCCGGTTCCGCTCGTCGCCTCCATCGTGCCGACTCTACGCCGACGGGAGGACGCGCGTAGTCACTCCCTCGGAGCCCGTTCGCCGCCGATCCGTCACGCCACGATGCCGACCGCCGGCACGAGCATCTCGTCCGGCGTGACCGATCCATGGCGCCCGATGAGCGTGATCGACATCACCTCGGCGGGATCCCGGAAGGCCACTCGCTCCCTGGCCACGAGGGCCACGTCGCCGAGTCGGGAGCGGGCCGCCATCCCGAGTCGGGGTCCCAGCCAGCACTCGGACTCGATGTCGTCCAGGGTCCGGATCCAGGCCAGGTCGCCGAACGCCTCGACGGCCGCAGCGTGGAGTTCGACCGCTGCCCCCGGACGGGCATGGAGCCACCGGAAACGGGCCTCGCCGCTCTGCCGCTCGATGCACGTGGTCAGCTCGGCGGGCAGGTCGAGGATGCGATCCCCCACGTGTACCTGTCCGTGGTCGGCGGTGACGACCACGGCGGTCCCCGGTGGAACCCGGTCGATGATCTGGGCGACCATCACATCGCAGTCGGCCAGTTCCTGCTCGTAGCGCTCCCCCAGGCCGTACTCGTGGGCGATCCGGTCGATGCCATCCCAGTAGGCGTAGACGAACGGCTCGCCGGCAGCCAGGAGGTCGACGGTCCGATCCACGAGCTCCCCTCGACTCGAGAAGCCGACGAACCGGGTGTCGGACAGGTGCGCCTGCGTGAAGCCGGATTCTGCGAACTCGGCTTTGGTGACGACCGGCGGAAACTGGCCACCGAAGACGGGACAGGGTTGGAAGGACCTGGGGTCGATGCGTCGGCGGGCATCCCCATCACCGGTCGACCAGCGGAGGGCGTTGAGGACCGCCCCGTCCACGGCGATCCGGTAGCCGACCACACCGTGTTCGCCGGGGGGACACCCCGTCGAGATGGATGTGAGGGCGGCCGCCGTGGTGCTCGGGGCAACGGTGGTGATCGATCGACCTTCCAGCGCTGCGAGCACCGGCGCCACGTCGCGGCGTTGCTGCAACTGGTTCCAGCCCAACCCGTCGAGCACGAGGAGCACGACGCGACGGGCGGCCAACAGGTCGTGGGAGAGCCAGTCGGGTTCCAACGATCCCTCGAGCAGGGCAGGGACGAGACCGGTCACGCAGGCGTCGCCGTAGTCGGGCAGCAGGGGCTCCAGGTTCGGGTGTTCGAGGTCGCTCATTGCCACTCGAACGTAGTGCCAAAGCGGCCGTCTAGGATCGGATGCCGTGAAGGTCTCGACCCGTGGTGACTATGCGAGCCGGGCGCTGCTCTCCCTCGCACTCCATGGCGACGGGCAGACGCCCCGTTCTGTGCGCGATATCGCAGACCAGACAGGACTTCCCCAGCCCTACCTCGAACAGATCCTGTTGGCCCTCAAGGGGGCAGGGCTGGTGCGCTCCAAGCGCGGTGTCGGCGGCGGCTACGTGCTGGCCCGCGAACCGGGGACGATCCTGCTCTCGCAGATCGTGTCGGCCGTCGACGGACCGATCGTGGCCGGCGACTTCAACGAGCCGCACACCGGCGGCGCCTGCGACCACGAGGGGCAGTGTGTGCTGCTCTCCATCTGGGCCAGCGCCGGTTCCCACATACGCCGTTACCTCGACTCGTTCACCCTCGAGGACATCGCCGACATGGCCAACGGCCAGAAGAACTGGCCCGAAGCCTGAGGCCCGAGCACCCTCGCACTCAGCTCGATTCGTCCGCCAGACCGTCGAGAACTGCCAAGAGGTCATTCGGCAGTTCCGAGTCGAAGGACATCGACGAGCCGGTCGATGGGTGCACGAAGCCGAGGTGGGCGGCATGCAGGAACGGCCGGCCCAGGCCATGGTGATCGCGTGACGAGTCGTAGGCGGCGTCACCGACCACCGGATGCCCGATGGCCGTGAGGTGGACCCTGATCTGGTGCGTGCGGCCCGTCTCCAGGCGGCAACGGAGCAACGTGGTGGCGGGGCGTTCCCAGCGCCGTCGGACCTCGTAGGCGGTGCATGCCTCCCGCCCTCCGACCACGACCGCCATCTTGGTGCGGTCGCGTGGTGAGCGACCGATCGGTGCTTCGATGCGGCCCTCGTCGGCCTTGACCATGCCGTGGACGAGTGCCAGGTAGCGACGCTCGACCAGTCGGTCCGCCAACTGGCGAACGAGAAAGGCGTGTGCTGCGTCGGTACGGGCGACCATCAGCAGGCCGGAGGTTCCGCGATCGAGGCGGTGGACGATCCCGGGACGCAGTGCGGAGCCCACGGACGCCACGTCCGGATATCGGGCCAGGAGACCGTGGGCGAGGGTGCCTTCATCGTCGCCGGCCCCGGGATGGACGATCAGGCCCGCCGGCTTGTCCACGACGAGTACCTCGGCATCCTCGTGGACCACGGTGAACTCGATGTCGGGGTCCGGCCGCAGTTGCCGTTCCTCCTCCTGTTCGAGGTACCGGACCGTCAACTCCTCGCCCACCTGCACCCGACGGGATCGGATCAGCACGGGCTCCGCGTCCAGCAGCACCAGCCCACCATCGATCGCCGCCGAGGCGCGACTCCGACTGATCCCGGTGAGGAAGCTGACCACCCGGTCGAGCCGCTCGCCGTCGAGAGCCGCGGGAATCGACTCGTGCAGCTCGATCATCGGGACGCCTCGGCACGCATGCCGCGTCCGACGATCAGCCCGCCACCGACGACGATCGCCGAGTCGGCGACGTTGAACACCGGCCACCACTGGAAATCGATGAAGTCGACGACGGCGCCCCCGAAGAAGCCGTCCCCGGCCCGAAACGCCCGATCGGCCAGATTGCCGAATGCCCCGCCGATGATCACGCCCACGCAGATCCGAGCCCCGGGATCGTCCGCCTTCGCCCCGAGGCGCACGAGCAGGGCCACCACGGCGAGGATGAGCACGGCGAAGATCGGGCCGAGCCCTTCACCCTGGCTGAACGCCGCACCCGTGTTGAACACCGTGCGCAGACGGAGCGTCCAGACCAGGTCGATCATGCGACCCGAGTCGAGGTTCGCGACCGCCCACCACTTGGTGAGCTGGTCCAGCAGCAGGACCGAGGTCCCGGCCAGCAGCGCGCCCCTCCATGGAGCCACGCCTGGACTCAACGTCGACCGAGCCCGCCGGCCTTGTACTCGACCCGCTCGGCCGCCCAGGGAATCGCCTTGAGGCGCTCCTTCGGAATGTTCTTGCCCGACAGGACACACACGCCGTAGACACCCTCGCGAATCCGCTCCAGGGCGGCATCGATCAGATCGACGGCGTCACGGGCCTGGGCACTGAGCGCCAGGTCGAGGTCGCGGGCCACGGCGAAGGTGTCCCCTTCTCCGGATTCTTCGTCGAACTGGACATCGCCGGGCTCGCGGCCGTCGAGCAACGAATCGGCCTCGGCCTCGAGGGTGGTGGCCGTTCGGATGTAGCGAATCCGGTCCTCGTCGAGGCGCTTCGTCTGCTCGCCGAGGAAGGTCTTCCCGAACGGAGATTTCGGGACTTTCTTGGCCGGGACTTTCTTGGCCGGGAATTTCTTGGCCGGGACTTTCTTCGCCGGCGCGCTGGCCTTCTTGACTGGGGCGCTCTTCTTCGCCGGCGCGC
>CAJXIS010000251.1 GCA_913054115.1 uncultured Acidimicrobiaceae bacterium
CGAGCCGGAGGGCGGTGCGCCGGTGGTCGAGGCCGCCGCACCACGCTCCGAGGCGTCGATCGAGGCACCGACCGCCGCTCCCGAGGCCCCCGCACCGGCGGCCAAGGTGCCACCGGCAAGCAGGGGCCGGCTGCTCTCGCCGGTGGTCCGCTCCCTGTTGGCCGATCACGGACTGGATCCCTCCAGAGTTCCCGGCAGCGGCCTGGGCGGACGCGTCACCCGGCGCGACGTCGAGCAGTACCTGCGCGACCACCCCGGCCACGTCGAGGCGTTCACGTCGATCCGTCGGCGGACCGCTCAGCACATGGTCGCCTCGAAGTCCACCTCACCCCATGTCCTCACGGCCATGGAGGTCGACTACGGCCGGGTCGAGGAGGCCCGACATGCGCACGGCCCGGCATGGAAGGCCGCCGAGGGCCGCAGCCTCACCTACCTGCCGTTCATCGTGCGGGCGGTCGCCGAGGCACTGGTCGACCACCCTCGGATCAACGCCAGCGTCGGCGACGGCGAGCTCATCGTGCACCGCGACCTCAACCTGGCCGTGGCCGTCGACCTCGACTTCGAGGGGCTGGTGGCGCCCGTGGTACGGCGGGTCGGCCCGATGACGGTGCCCGAGATCGCCCGGGCCATCGCCGACGTGGCCGAGCGGGCGCGCTCGAAGAAGCTCTCCCCGGACGACCTGGCCGGCGGCACGTTCACCGTCACCAACCCGGGGCAGTACGGCACCCTCTTCCAGTTCCCGATCATCAACCAGCCCCAGGTGGCGATCCTGTCCACCGACGGCGTGGCCCGCAGGCCGGTCGTTCTGGTCGACGACGACGGCAACGAGACGGTCGGGATCGGATCGGTCGGGGTGCTGGCGCTGGGGTGGGACCACAGGGCCTTCGACGGGGCCTATGCGGCATCGTTCCTGCGGCAGGTCCGCGACGTGCTCGAGACGACCGACTGGGCCGGGGCCCTGGCCGGAGACCTGGACCCGGAGGCCGAAGGGCGATGACCGGGGGCCGCCCGTTCCGGGTCCGCTGGCTGGGTCGGGTCCGCTACCGGGACGCCCTCGCCCTCCAGCAGGGGCTGTGGGCGCACGGCGCCGACGACCACCTGCTGCTGCTCGAGCACCATCCCGTCTACACGCTCGGCGTCCGGGCGACCACCGAACACCTGCTGGCGCCGCCCGAGGAAGTCGGTGCCGACCTCGAGCTTGCCGACCGTGGCGGCGACATCACGTTCCACGGCCCCGGACAGCTGGTCGGCTATCCGCTGCTGCACCTGGCCGGCAAGCGTGGTGGCGGCATGGCCGACACCTTCGACTACGTGCGGTCGGTCGAGGGGCTCGTCATCGACGTGTGCCGCGACCTCGGGCTCGAAGATGTCGGCCGCTTCGATCCCTATCCGGGCGTCTGGGTGCGGCCCGATGGTTCCGATCCCCGCAAGGTCGCCGCCATCGGCGTCCGGTTGAGCCGTGGCCGCACGATGCACGGCTTCGCCCTCAACGTCGATCCCGACCTCTCGTTCTTCGACCGGATGGTCCCGTGCGGTATCACCGGGTACGGGGTCACGTCGTTGGCCGCCGAGGGCATCGAGGTGTCGATGCGCGAGGTCGTCGACCGGGTGGCCGAGCGGGCTGCCGAGCGCTGGGCGAAGGGTCCGGTCGACCGTGCCGACGTGGCGTGGCGCCACCGGAGCATCGACCTGGCGGCCTTCACCCGGGGAGAGGGCCCCGGCGAGCCGCCGCCGGTCGAGCGCAAGCCCGAGTGGATGAAGGTGAAGCTCGACACCGGCCCCGAGTACCGGCGCCTGAAGGGCCTGATGCGCGGGAAGTCTCTCGTCACGGTGTGCGAGGAGGCCGGCTGCCCCAACATCTTCGACTGCTGGAACGACGGCACCGCCACGTTCATGATCAACGGCGAGCGGTGCACCCGGGCCTGCGGCTTCTGCCTGGTCGACACCCGTCGGCCCGATGCCACCGACCCGGGCGAACCGGCTCGGGTGGCCGAGGCCGTGGCCGAGATGGGCCTGGCGCACGCCGTCGTCACTGCGGTGGCCCGCGACGACCTGCCCGACGGCGGGGCCGCCGAGTTCGTCGCCACCATCCGCGCCATCCGGGCCGTCAACCCCGGTACCGCCGTCGAGGTGCTCATCCCCGACTGCAAGGGCGACCCCGACTCGCTCGCCGTCGTGTTCGACGCCCGGCCCGACGTGCTCAACCACAACCTCGAGACGGTCGCCCGCCTCCAGCGCACGGTGCGGCCCTCGGCCTCCTACGCCCGCAGCCTCTCCGTGCTGGCGCGTGCGAAGGCGGCGGGCCTCACCACCAAGTCGTCGCTGATCGTCGGCATGGGCGAGACCGACGCCGAGGTCGACGGCGCCCTCGCCGACCTGGCCGGCATCGGTTGCGACATCGTCACGATCGGCCAGTACCTGCGGCCGACCACCAACCACCTGCCGGTCGAGCGCTGGGTCGAGCCGGCCAAGTTCGACCGTTGGCGGGAGGTGGGGGAGCGCCTCGGCATTCCGCACGTCGAGTCGGGTCCGCTCGTCCGCTCGAGCTACCACGCCCGTCAGGCCGCCGAGGCAGTGACCGGTGTTCCGGTGACGCTCGCAGCAGCGCCCGCCTGACGCCTGCCACCTAGGCTCACGGCGTGTTCGCCAACCGAATCGCCCGGGCCCGTGCCGCCATGGCCGAGCAGGGCATCGACGTCCTGCTCCTTTCGGTCGGCGCCGACCTCCCGTGGCTGTGCGGCTACGAGGCGATGCCGCTCGAGCGCCTGACGCTGCTCGTCGTCCCCCGCGAGGGAGATGCCCGCCTGATCGTCCCGTTCCTCGAGGCGCCTCGGGTGGTCGAGCGCCCGGACGTGTTCGATCTGGTCACCTGGCGCGACGGCGATGACCCCGTGGCGCTGGCAGCCGACCTGATCGGCGCAGCGGGGATGGCAGCCATCGGCGACCAGACGTGGGCTGGTTTCCTCGTCGACCTCACCGCCGCGCTGCCGGGCACGCGCTTCACCCGGGCGTCTGAGATCACCGCTCCGCTGCGCATGGTCAAGGACGCCGCCGAGGTCGGTGCACTGCGCCGGGCCGCTGCCGCCGTCGACCGGATCCTCGCCGACGTGCAGGCCGGCAACGTCGCCCTGGCCGGACGCACCGAGTCCGCCGTGGCCGCTGAGATCGCGCAACGGATCCTCGACGAGGGCCACCGCAAGGTGAACTTCACGATCGTGGCATCCGGCCCGAACGCCGCCAGCCCCCACCACGAGCCAGGCGACCGGGTCATCCGCGATGACGAGGGCGTGCTGTTCGACATCGGCGGCACCATGGACGGCGCCGACGGGGTGGGCTACTGCTCCGACATCACCCGCTGCGTGCACCTGGGCGAGCCGCCGTCCGGCTTCGCCGAGTTGTACGGGGTACTCCACGAGGCGCAGGCGGCAGGGGTCGCCGCCGCCACGGTCGGCACGCCCTGCGAGGATGTCGATGCCGCCACCCGCCGGGTCATCGACGATGCCGGCTACGGGGAGTTCTTCGTACACCGCACGGGCCACGGCATCGGCGTCGAGGCCCACGAGCATCCGAACATCGTCGTCGGCAACGACCTGCCGCTGGTCGCCGGCCACGCCTTCTCGGTCGAGCCGGGCATCTATGTCCCCGACATCTGGGGCGCCCGCCTCGAGGACATCGTCGTGGCCACCGACGCCGGCCCCGACCCCCTCAACCGCATCGACCACGGCCTCGCCGTGATCGGCTGAACCGGGTCCCGAGGTCGAGCGCAGGTGATCGAACTCGACGCTGCGACCGTGCTGCTGCAGTGGGCGGTCGGTGGACTGTTCTTCCTCTGGGTCACGACCCGACGCCGGGAGGTCGGC
>CAJXIS010000252.1 GCA_913054115.1 uncultured Acidimicrobiaceae bacterium
ACAGGGCCGCGCTCGCGACCGCTGGGGCGCGCTGTTGTGGCTGCCGGCCGCCGGCCTGGTGGCGTTCCAGTACGTCGGCGGCCTGGTGCCACCGCTGTGGAACTCGGCCTTCCGCCGGATCGAGGTGCACGTCAACGACGTGGCGTTCGCCGATGGGCTGCCGTGGCCGTGGGAGCCGTTCCTGCATCCGGGCGTGCCGCTGGCCATGTCGGTCGCCGCCATCGTGCTCGGCATCGCCCTCGGGTGCTCATCGAGGTGGCGCGGCGAGGTCACCGACGTCCACGACCGGATCTACCCGGGGTCGTACCGGCTGGTCCTGGGCCAGGGCCACCGGGCGTTCCACACCGTGCAGACGGGTCGCCTGCGCAACTACCTGGTGCTCATGTTCGCGATGCTGCTGCTGAGCATCTCGTGGGCGGCGTGGATCGACCCGTCGATGCTGCGCCTCCCCGACGGCGTCGTCCCCTTCGAGTCGGTGACCGGCCTGCTGCTCGGCGCTGTCGTGTGTGCGGCGGCCATCGCCCTGCCGCTGGTCACGGAGCGCGTCGTGCGCGTGATGGTGCTCGGCGCCAGCGGGTTCGCCGTCGTCGGGCTCTACCTCGTGTACCAGGCCCCGGACCTCGCCCTGACGCAGCTCATGTTCGAGATCATCTCGGTGATCCTGTTCCTACTGGTGCTGCGGCTGCTGCCCCGGCCGGACCGGCGCCCCCGCATCAGCCCGGCGCCACGCCTGGTCATGGCCGCACTGGTCGGGATCACCATCGGGTGGATGACCCTGCTGGCCGGCCACGCTGCGGAGCAGCGCAACGAAGACGCCGCCACGCTCGGCGCCTTCTTCGAGGAGCACAGCCTCGAGGGCTCCGAATTGACGAATGGACGCGGCGGCGAGGGTCGCAACATCGTCAACGTGATCCTGGTCGACTTCCGGGGCTTCGACACCCTGGGCGAGATCACGGTGCTGGCGACCGCCGCCCTCGGAGTGTGGTCGATGCTGCCGGGGCGTCGCCGCCACGAGGACGATGAGGATGGCGGGAGCGAAACGTCCGAGCAGGCGACCTCGGCCGTGGAGGCCGGTCCATGAGGATCGACTCCCTGATCCTGCGCACGGCGGTCCGGCTGGTGCTGCCGCTCACGCTGTTGTTCGCCATCTATGCGGCGCTCAAGGGCCACAACGGTCCCGGCGGCGGCTTCATCGCCGGGCTCATCACCGCCGTGGGCCTGTGCACCTACCGGATGGCGTTCGGGCAGCGGGCCTTCTTCCGGCTGCTCCCGACCCATCCCCGCTGGCTGGTGTTCGCCGGGCTCAGCGTCGCCGTGGGTGTCGCGGTGGTCCCGCTGCTGCTGGGCGAGCCGCTGCTGCGGTCGGGGTCTATCACCCTGCACCTCGGTGGTGAGGGGCTGCACCTCGTCTCGGCGATGGCGTTCGACCTGGGGGTGCTGCTCGTCGTGGTCGGCGTGGCGATCGGGATGATCACCCGCCTTGGCGAGGAGCTGGACCCATGACCACGGTCCTCGCCATCTGTGTGACGGTGATCGTCACCGTCAGCGTCTACCTGATGCTGTCGCGCGAGCTCAAGTCCATCGCCATGGGCGTGTTCCTGCTGGGACACGGCGCCAACCTGGCGATCATCGCCATGAGCGGCTCGCCGGTGCTCCCGGGCGGCGACCTGCGCCAACCCCCGATCCTGGGCGGCGAGAACCTCGTCGATGCGCTGCCGCAGGCGCTGATCCTCACGGCCATCGTCATCAACTTCGCCGTGATGGGCTTCCTCCTGACGCTGCTGGTCGTGACGGCCCGCAAGACGGGCACCCTCAACGTCGACGAGTTGGCGCTCGAGGACCCGCCCGTCGCCAGCCCCGAACCGGACCGGTCGGCGGATCGGGGCGTCGGCCGATGACGGACAACCTGCTCGGCCTGCTCGTGGTGATCCCGTTGGCGACCGCCGTGGCCTCGGTGGCGCTGATCCGGCACCGCATCCCCCAGCGGGTGCTCGGCCTGGTGAGCTTCGGCTCGATGCTGGTCCTCGCCCTAGGCTGGCTGTCCGAGATCCGCGACGGCGACGTGCTGGTGTCCCAGATGGGTGGTTGGCCGGCGCCGTACGGCATCACGCTGGTGTTCGACAGCCTGTCCGGCTTGCTGCTGTGTGCCGGGCTGGTCGTCGCCCTTGGCTGCTACGTCCACTCGTTCTCGATGCTCGACCCCGTGACGGAGCGGCGCTACTTCCACCCGCTGATCCAGCTCCTGATCGTCGGCGTGAACCAGTGCTTCCTCACGGGCGACCTGTTCAACCTCTTCGTCGGCTTCGAGATCATGCTGATGGCCTCGTACGGGCTGCTGGTGATCGGCGGGTCGCGCCGGCAACTGGGGCAGGCCTACAAGTACCTGATCCTGAACCTGATCGCCTCGACGGTGTTCGTGGTCTGCGCCGGGCTGGTGTACGGGATGTTCGGGACGCTGAACCTCGCCGACCTGGCCCGCATCGTCGACGCCCGGGTGGCGTCGGGCGAGGGGCTGCCGCCGGGCTTCGTCGGCGTGTCGGTGCTGCTGCTGTTCGTGTTCGGCGCCAAGGGCGCCTTCTTCCCGCTGTGGTTCTGGCTGCCCGACACCTACCACACGTGTCCGGTGCCGGTCGCCGCCCTGTTCAGCGGCCTGCTGACCAAGGTCGGCGTCTATGCGGTGGCGCGCACGTTCCCGCTCATCTTCGCCGTGGGCGAGGCCCGCGACGTCGTGACGCCGCTGCTGCTCGTCTCCGCCGCCGTCACGATGCTGCTCGGCGTGCTGGGGGCGGTCTCGCAGAACAACGTGCGGCGCATCCTGGCCGTCCACGTGATCAGCCAGGTGGGCTACATGGTCTTCGGCCTGGCCCTGATGACGACGGCCGGCCTGGCCGGGGCGCTCTACTACATGGTCCAGCACATGGTGGTGAAGAGCTCCCTGTTCCTGTGTTGCGGGGTGATGGAGCGCCATGCCGGGTCCGACGACCTCGACCGGCTCGGTGGCCTCCTCAAGCGCGACCGGTTCCTCGGCGTGGCGTTCTTCGTGGCGGCGATGAGCCTCGTCGGGCTGCCGCCGCTGAGCGGCTTTTTCGGCAAGCTGGTCCTGGTCCGCGAGGGATGGGCCGACCACTGGTGGCTGTCGGTGGTGGCGCTTCTGACCGGCCTCCTCACGCTGGTGTCGATGCTCAAGATCTGGACGAAGGGCTTCTGGCTGCCGCCGGCCGAACAGGCGCCGCCGGCCCCGGGTCGTGACGGCGACACGGGCTCGGGCGACCTTCGGGGGGCGTACGCCGGCATCGGGTTCCTGGTCGTCGTGGCGGTCCTCATCGGCCTGGCGGCGGAGCCGATCTACGAAATCGCCTTCCACGCCGGCGAGCAGCTGACCGATCCTTCGGCCTACATCCGGGCGGTCGATCCGCATGGCCTGATCGCCGCCGGGGGCGCAACGGGAGGCGGCGGATGACCCGGCGACTGGTGCTCAACGTGGGGCTGGCCGGCTTCTACCTGCTGTGGGCCGACGAGCGGACCTGGCTGGGGCTGCTGCTCGGCGTCGCCGTCGGGTTCGTCGTCATCGCTGTCTACGACCTCACCACCGGGCGTCCCAACTACGCGGTGCGTTTGTTCCGTGTGGTGCGGTTCGGCCTCTACTTCCTCGGCATCCTCGTGCGGGCCAACCTCCAGATCGCCTGGGAGATCCTGACGCCGGGCTTCAGCCAGACGCCGCGCATCCTCCGCTACCCGGTCGCACACCTCACGGCCGTGCAGACCACGGTGTTCGCCAACTGCATCACGCTGACGCCTGGCACCCTGGTGGTCGACGTGACCGCCGACGGGGGGCTCCTC
>CAJXIS010000253.1 GCA_913054115.1 uncultured Acidimicrobiaceae bacterium
CGCCTACTCGGGGATAGGCATCTTCGCCGGCACGGTCGGCACGGGTCGCACCGTGTACGCCATCGAGCGCAGCCGCGATTCCATCGCCGACGCCCGCGTCAACCTCGACGGGGGCGAGGTCAAGATCGTCCAGGCGCCGGTCGAGCACTGGAAGGCGCTGCCCGCATCGGTCGTGGTCGCCGATCCCGCCCGCGAGGGACTGGGAGAGCCCGGCGTCAAAGCACTCATGCGGGCCGAGCCTCGGTTGTTCGTACTCGTCAGCTGCGATCCGGGGTCATTTGCCCGCGACGCCGGCCTGTTGTGCGCCGCAGGCATGCGCCTCGAGCGCCTCACCGTGGTCGACATGTTTCCGGACACCACCCACGTCGAGACCGTGGGCGCCTTCGGCCGCACCTGATCGGCCCTCCCCCGGAGAGACTGCCCCGGGGTCAGTCCTGCGGTTCGAGGTGCATGAACCGGGGCGGTGACGCCATCAGCGACGCGATCATCTCCATCATCCCGGTCTCGGTGCGCCAGGCCAGGTAGGCCTCCTGATCCTCACGGGTGGTCCACTTCTCCCAGAGGACGATGCGGTCGGGATCATCGGCGTCCGTGTAGACCTCGACGTTCTCGCAGCCTTCGAAGGCCCGGGTGTCGGCGAGGGCCCCGAGAAGCGTCTCGAGGAAGCCCGGTCCGACCCCCTCGTTGCATTTGAACTCCAGAACCACGGTGTGCGACATCAGGATGCCTTTCCTTTCCTGCCGGTTCTGCTCCGGCTGTCAGTGTGCATGGGTCAGTTGTAGAGCGCGATCAACTGGGTGACGGCGATGCCCAGGATCACGACGAGGTTCAGTGCGCGGAACATGCCGAACGGCGCCTTGGCGAAGTTTCTGCCGACTGCACTCGCTGCCACCTCGTCATCCATGTCCTCGATACCGGCGCCGAGGTCGGCAATCGCACCGTCGTTCCAGACCAGGGCGAGGATGCCGATCAACACGATCATCGCCGCCACGGCGAGCCTGTCGCCTGAAGCCTCCAGATGGGCTTCACCGAAGACGATGACGGCAAGGAGGCCGAGGGAGACCACCCCGTAGATCGCCACCATCGTTCGAAGATCTGCGGCCCGGTTCTTGATGGTCTCAATCCATGTCTGCTGGTTCATGTGGCCTCCATTCTCGTTAGTTGGAGCCGAACGCTCCCCCACTGGACCTTAGATCAGGCGGGCGGAGCCATCGTGGGTGGGCCACGTGTGCCCGTCGTGGTCGGTGAAGTGGAACTGCAATGAACCGTGTCCATCCTCGGGCCGGAAGGGTCGGCGCCGTGTGGACCCCGCCTGCGGGCTAGCGGACTACAAATCGCAGCGTTTCCCCTGTGGCTGGATGCCTGCAAGCACCTGATTATCTTCGGGCCATATCGAAAGAGGAGATATCGCGGCCGAGCCGTAGTGACGAACTGCCCTATCGGGTGATCGAGCACGTCTGGATTCCGATGTCCGACGGCATCCGCCTGTCTGCCCAACTCTGGCTTCCTGTGCGAGCAGAGCACGAGTCGGTCCCCGCAATCCTGGAGTTCATCCCGTACCGCAAGCGTGACGGAGTCGCTCTCCGGGACCACGCCAACCACGCCTGGTTCGCTGCCCATGGCTACGCGTGCGTCCGGCCCGATATGCGCGGCCACGGTGACTCCGAAGGCCTGATGACGGACGAATACTCACCACGCGAGCAGGAGGATGCCATCGAGGTCATCGAGTGGATCGCTGACCAGGACTGGTGCACTGGCGCTGTCGGGATGATGGGGATCTCGTGGGGCGGGATCGCCAGCCTTCAGGCTGCTGTCCGGCAGCCCCCGGCATTGAAGGCAATCATCCCCGTCGGTGCATCTGTCGACCGCTACTACGACGATGGCGGCTATCTGGTGGGGGGCTACCCGGGACAGGGCCTTGGCTGGGGTGCCGTAATGTTCGGCTACTGCGTCCGCCCACCGGACCCGGCTGTCGTCGGGGACGCTTGGCGAGCCATGTGGCGAGAACGGTTCGACAACACGCCGATGTTCCTCGCGTCCTGGCTCGAGCACCAGCTCCGGGATGAGAGCTGGATCCAGGGATCGGTGTGCGAGCAGTACGACCGGATCCAGATCCCGGTCCTTGCGGTCAGCGGCTGGAACGACTGCTGGCCAAACACGGTCCTACGCCTCCTCGAGAACATCGATGCCCCCTGTAGGGGCGTCTCGGGGGCTTGGGGCCACGTGTACCCGAACCTCGGCGTCCCGGGACCCGGCATCGACTTCCTCGGCCTGGCATTGGCCTGGTGGGACCGTTGGCTGCGCGACATCGACAACGGCGTGATGGACGCCCCGCCCCTCCTGGCCTACCTGCAGGACAGCCACAGCCCGACACCCGTGCCGAGCACTCGACCCGGTAGATGGGTGGCTGTCAGCACCTGGCCGTCACCGGAGGTCAGCCTCATGACGCTGCACCTCGCACCCCATGGGCTCGACGAAACCACCACCGTCGGAGTTTCCGAAGTCGAAGTCTGCTCACCGGTTTGGATGGGCCTCACAAGCGGTGAGTACATGCCGATTGCCGGTGTCCGTGAGTTGCCCGACGACCAGGGATCTGACGATGCCGTGTCCACATGCTTCAACGGCCCGGTACTCGACCAAGTACTTGAACTACTGGGTACCCCGCTGCTTCACCTCCGGGTGACCTGTGACCGGGACGAGGGGCTCGTGGTGGCCCGCCTCTGCGATGTCGGTTCCGACGGAAGCTCCACGCTCATGAGCTACGGAATCCTGAACCTGAGGCTCCGTGAGGGACGTGACCGTGTCGCCGAGGTGAACCCAGGGGAGGCGATGGAGGTCACCGTCCGCCTCAACGATCTCGGGTGGAGGATTCTTCCCGGCCACCATCTGCGCCTTGCCCTCTCCACCCAGATGTGGCCGATGGCCTGGCCGTTGGCACAAGAGGCCACCCTGAGCATCGATCTGGCCGCCAGTCATCTTGACTTGCCGGTCTTTCGCCCCGGGAATTCCGGAACTCCACCGCCAAGCCTGGGAGAACCGCAGGCTGCCGATCCCCTGCCTCATCGCGTTGTACGTCCGGGTTCCGGATCGCGACGCCAAGTCCACGACCCCTTGAGCAAGGAGTACCTCCTCGAGGTCGAGGTCGACGCCGGCGAGGTCGAGTTTGAGGCCACTCGCCTCCGATACTCAAGCAAGAGTTCTCAGCGATACCGAATCGTCGAGGGCGACCCGCTCTCGGCCTCCATCGAATATCGGGCTGACTTCGCGTTCGCTCGGGATGATTGGCAGGTGCGTACCGAAAGCCTGTTGGCTGTGACCTGCGACGCCACCCAGTTCCACCTCGATGGCCGGATTACCGGCTACGAGGGATCCGAGGTCGTCTCCGACCGCACCTGGGAGGAGCACATCCCTCGTATCGCCTACTGAGGGTCCGGTCTCATCGATCTGTCTGGAAGCTGCTGGTGTCGGAGGGGGGACTTGAACGCCCCCAGTCAACGCCATCACGGCCCCAGGTCAATCGGTTTTTCCTTCGGTCAACCTGTTCTACCAGATCGCCGTGTCTCCCCTGTGGCTGCCTGCGTGGAGGCCTTGGTCCTTCTTTGGCCCATAACGAAACTGGCAACACCTGTGCCGAATCCAAATCCAAACGCCATTCCCAGGGTGCCGATCAGGTCGAGCGAGCTGAAGGGTTCCGCGAAGTAGAGGAAGAAGAACCACCCCAGGCCGACGAAGAACCCGAGACCCAGGCTCGCTTCTGTGGCCTTCTTCATGCGCTGTACCTCCGTGCTTCGGGCGGGACCCTAGCGACAGGTCGTGTCGGAGGGGGG
>CAJXIS010000254.1 GCA_913054115.1 uncultured Acidimicrobiaceae bacterium
GCGTGGGCACCCGTTGATGGTAGGTGAGGCACCGTGCGGACCGCGAAGCCCTGTGACCCATGACCGGCACCGGGCTGCAGACACCACCGGCGGTTCTGTGAGGATCACCCCATGACCGACACCGGACATCCCCGCCGCTGGTTCATCCTCGGCATCCTCAACCTCTCGCTGATCCTCGTCGTCGCCAGCGTCAGCTCGCTGAACCTGTCGCTCCCCTCCATCCAGCAGGCCCTCGGCGCCTCGGCCGCCGACCTGATCTGGATCAACGCCGCCTACGCCCTCGTGTTCGCCGCCTTCCTGCTGCCCGCAGGGGCGCTCGGCGACCGCTTCGGCCGCAAGGGCGCCCTGCTGGCAGGGCTGGTCGTCTTCGTCGTCGGCGCCCTGCTCGGCTCCACGGCCGACACCGCCGGGCAGCTCATCGCCTTCCGCGCGCTCATGGGCGTCGGCGCCGCTTTCGCCATGCCCGCCACGCTGTCGATCCTCACGGCGGTCTTCCCAGCCGACGAGCGGGACAAGGCGATCGCCGTCTGGGCGGGCTTCGCCGGAGCCGGCGGCGCCATCGGCATCCTCTCCGCCGGCATCCTCCTCGAGTACTTCTGGTGGGGCTCGGTGTTCTTCGTCAACGTCCCGATCGTCGTCACCGCCTTGGCACTCGTGGCCGCCTTCGTCCCCACATCACGCGACACGCAGGGCCACCGCCTCGACCCGGTCGGCAGCCTGCTCTCCGCCGTCGGCCTGGCGGCGCTCGTCTTCGGGCTCATCCAGGGACCCGAATACGGCTGGACCGACCCCCTCGTCCTCGGCGGCTTCGTGGGCGCCGTCGTGCTGCTCACGTCCTGGGTGGCGTTCGAACGCCGCCAGGAACAACCGATGCTCGACCCGGGCCTGTTCCGCATTCCCCGATTCGGCCTCGCCGCACTGGCGCTCGGATCCTCATTCGCCGTGATGTTCGGCATGTTCTTCGGGCTTGCCCAGTTCCTGCAGTTCGTGCTCGGCTACTCGCCGCTCGGTGCCGCCGTGCGGATCATGCCCTTCGCACTCTCCATGCTCGCCATCGCTCCCCGTGGACCGGCCCTGGCCGCACGGTTCGGCAGCGGTCGGGTCATCGGCGGCGGCATGCTCGTCACGGCGCTGGGCTGCGTGGTGATGGTGCTGCTCACCGGCGACTCCGGCTACGGACACGTCATCGTCGGCGTGCTGCTGGTCTCCTCCGGCATGGCGCTCGGTTTCCCGACCGCCACGGCGGCGATCGTGGGCTCCCTGCCCCTCGACAAGGCCGGCGTGGCCTCGGCGGTCAACGACACCACCCGCGAGGTCGGCGCCGCCGTCGGCATCGCCCTGCTGGGCAGCCTGCTGTCCGCCGGCTACCGGAGAGGACTGGGCGACGCCCTCGACCAGTTGCCGGCCGAGATGGCGGAGATCGCCAGGGACTCGGTCGGTGCGGCGCTCGTCGTGGCACAGCGGGCCCCGGCAGGCGTCGGCGAGCAGATCGCCGCAACCGCCCGCGATGCCTTCGCCAGCGGCTACTCCCTGGCCATGGCCGCCGGTGCGGTCCTGCTCACCGTGACCGGCCTGCTCGTCATCGGGCGCTGGCCCGCCGACTGAGCGGTCGCCACCCCCGGGGTGGAAGGATGCCGCCATGCGCATCACCACCTCCCTCAACTACGCCACCGATCCCCGCACCGCGGCCACCCAGGCCCGTGAGCTCGAGGCGGCCGGCGTCGACTGCATCTGGATCCCGGAGGCCTACGGCTTCGACGGGGTGAGCCTGCTGGGCTACCTGGCATCGGCCACCACGACCGTCGGGCTGGCCAGCGGCATCCTCAACACCTTCAGCCGCACGCCGGCCTGCATCGCCCAGACCGCCGCAGGCCTCGACGCCCTCTCGGAGGGACGCTTCTCGCTCGGCCTCGGCGCCTCCGGACCGCAGGTGATCGAGGGATTCCACGGCATGCCCTACTCGCTCCCCCTGACCCGCATGAAGGAGATCATCTCGATCTGTCGCATGGCCTGGCGGCGCGAGAAGCTCGAGCACGAAGGCCGGGTGTTCACGCTGCCGCTACCCGCCGACGAGGGCACCGGCCTCGGCAAGCCGCTCAAGATCATCAACCACATGGTCCGGCCCGACATCCCGATCTACATCGCCGCCCTCGGGGCGAAGAGCGTCGAGGAGACCGCAGCCACCACCAACGGCTGGCTGCCGTTCCTCGTCTACCCGGAACGCATGGACAGGGTGTGGGGCGACCCCGTGAGGGCGGGCCTGGCCCGCCGCGACCCCGACCTGGGCGACCTCGACGTCGTGGCCGGCGGCATCGTGGCGATCGGCGACGACGCCGCGCAGTTCCGCGACTACGCCCGTCCGATGGCTGCGCTCTACATCGGCGGCATGGGCGCCCGCGGCAAGAACTTCTACAACGACGTCTGCCGCGACTACGGCTTCGCCGACGAGGCCGTCGCCGTGCAGGACGCCTACCTCGAGGGCCGCAAGGACGAGGCCGCCGGGCTGCTCCCCGCCGAGCTCATCGACAACACGACCCTCTGCGGCGACGAGGCCTACATCGTCGACCGCCTGGCCGCCTACAAGGCAGCCGGGGTCACGTCGCTCAACGTCTCACCGATCGGTGGCGACCCGGCGCAGGTCCTGGGCCGCCTCCGCGAGCTCGCCGAGCACGCGTAGGGCGCGGGACGCTCAGCGCACCCGGTCGAGGGGGTCGATCCGGACCCCGATCAGCGCCAACTCGGTGATCCGCCGGGGGGCCTCGCCCAACCAGAAGTTCAGCGTCAACCGGCGCGGATGGCGGACATGGCGACGACCGGCGGCTGTGGCCGCCACGACACGCCGGGCGAGACGCTCCGGGCTGATCTTGGGGATGAGCAGCAGTCGACCGAGCCGCGTGCTGGTGCGCTGGACGCTGGGTGACGCTGCCTCGACGGCGTCCCACATGCGGGTGTCGACCGGGCCCGGCGCCACGAGCGTCGTGCGGATCGGCGTGCCCTTGAGCTCGATCCGGAGGGTCGATGCGAAGTTGTTGAGGCCGGCCTTGGTGGCGCAGTAGGGGCCCATGCCCGGGAAGCCGGCCGTCCCGGCCAGCGACGACGTGAACACCAGCGCCCCACGGTTGCGCTCGAGCATCCCGGGAAGCACCCGCCGGGTGAGCACCATCGGCGCCTCCAGGTTCACCCGCGTCGCCGTCCGCACCTCTTCAGGGTCGATGGTGGCCACCGGGTCCACGGTCTCGATGCCGGCGTTGCTCACCAGCACGTCGATCGGGCCATGGGCCGCCTCGATGGCCGCGATCAGCCCGTCGACCACCTCGGAATCGGACAGGTCGGCCACGTGCGCCACGCCGCCGACCTCGTCGGCCACAGCCCGCAGGTCGTCGCCCGACCGGGCGACCACCACCACCTGGGCTCCCGCAGCCGCAAAGGACCGGGCCAGGCACGCCCCGATCCCCCTCGAACCGCCGGTCACCAGCACGCGTGCACCATCGAGTTCCATCCGACAACCGTAGTTCCCGGCTCCGGGCAACGCCCCGCCGACGGGTACCGTCGGGCAGCCGGCCAGAAAAGGACACCCCTTTGTCAGACGACATCCGACCGTTCACGATCGCCGTCCCCGACGACGAACTCGCCGACCTGAGCCGCCGCCTGCTCGCCACCCGCTGGCCCGACCAGATCCCCGGCAGCGGTTGGGACTACGGCTGCGACCTGGCCTGGCTGCAGGACCTCGCCGCCCACTGGGCCGACGGCTACGACTGGCGGTCCGCCGAGGCCGAGCTCAACGCCTTCGACCACATCACCAC
>CAJXIS010000255.1 GCA_913054115.1 uncultured Acidimicrobiaceae bacterium
AGGGAGGAGATCGATTCCCCCTTTCGCCCCACTAGAACCCACTCTATGGGTATTCGCCCCCCAGACGCAAGCCTTCGCCCCACCTGGGCGCGTTTTTTCGTCGATCCCCGGTCAGACAGCCGGGGTCAGAAGGGGTCAGGGGCCTGTGGGAAGTGCAGCGACGAAGGCCGCAGCCAGTTCCTCGGGGCTCGGCGCATCCCCCGCCAGCAGGTCGGCGAGGCCGACGGCCCGCTCCCCCAGATCGGCGCTCGCCCGATCCGCCGGCTTCAGGCCGAACAGGTCGACCATCTCCTGCGGCCGCCACTCGAGGAGGGCTGCACACTGGAACCGGGCACCCTGCCGGCTCCGCCGCTGGCTGATGCCGACCACCTTGCGGCCGTTCACCGAAACCTCGCCGGGACCGAGACCGGCGAAGCACACCACTTCCGACCAGTCCCCCCTGACAAGCGGACCCCGATGCACCTCGGCGAAGAGGCCGAGGCCTCCGAGTACCGCCGACCAGACGTCACCCAGCCACAGGCCCGAGCGCCCGACATCGTCGTCCCAGAGCACATCACCACGCGGCAGGAGGACATCCGCCCAGAACACATGACCCGGTCGCAGGAGGACACCACCACCACCGGAGCGGCGCCGGACCAGATCGCAACCAGCGGACTGCAGGCGACCCTCATCCGGCACCCACCGCCCATCCCGCTGCGCACTGCCGAGCACGAGTGTCGGACGATCGACCTCGTGGAGAAGCACGCGACGCGAGTCGAACCCCGGGTCTCTCAGGTGGCGCTCGGCGACACTGCCGAGGGGCCACTCGCACTCCCAGTTGCTCACGCCGTCTGGCCGGCCACCAGGTCCAGATAGGGCTCCCAGGACTGGGGCACGGACCCGGCCATCATCACGAACCAGGTCGAGAGCCGAGGCACCCGGGGCTCACGGCAGAGCCGCAGCCCCGACTCGGCAAGGAGCCGGTCGCTCTTGCGGGTGTTGCAGAACTGGCAGGCAGCAACCACGTTCTCCCAGTCGTGGGCGCCGCCCCGACTCTTCGGCACGACATGGTCGACGCTTTCGGCCCGGGACCCGCAGTACTGGCAGCGGTGCTCGTCGCGGTGCAGGACGGCTCGACGGCTGAATCCCCGGCGGCGATGACGGGGAACGTGCACGTAGAGGGAAAGGCGAACCACCGAGGGTTCGTCGATCTCGAGGAACTCCGAATGGATGACCCGTCCGGTGGTGTGCACCAACTCCGCCCGATCACCCAGCACGAGGACGACCGCCCGCCGGGTCGACACGATCGACAGCGGCTCATAGGTGGCATTGAGGATCAGCGAATTGGCCACGCCGAAACCCTACTTGCCGCCCCCTCCATCGTCCTCGGTGGTTCCGGCACGCACGGCCGCCGGCAGGGACCGGCACCACTCGAGCCAGACCAGGATGTCGCCGACCGACGGGGGGTGGTCGGCGTCGCCGTACTGGGTGACCTGTCGAAATGCCGAGTAGCCGCGATCCGGAAGGGGCAGGAAGGGCGGTCGTCGCCACCACCCACGGGGCGCCAGACGATGGGTCTGCCGCAAGGCGGTCAGCCAAAGTCCCGGTCGGACGAGGACGGCGACGGCAACCCCGAGGGTGAGGCGGGCGGTCATGTGCAGCTCTCCGGACCCACGTTCATTGCGCCTCCCCGAGGGCGCCGAGGCCGCGCAACCCGACGGCCGCCGCGCCGACCAGCGGCCCGTCGCCTCCGAGGCCCGCCGGCACGATCCGGGCCCCCATGGTGAACTCGAGGCCGCAACCGACTGCCAGTTCTTCGTTGGCGGCCGTGAAGAAGGGCTCGCCAAACCCCAGTGCCACCGAGCCGGCCACCACCGCCAGCCGGAGGTCGAGAAGGTTGACCGCCGTCGCGACGGCGCGTCCGACGTACCGTCCCGTGCGTTCACGAATCTCGATCGACGCCTGGGCCGGCGGGTGGCCGAGTTCTGTGGCGAGCGCCGTCCCGGACGCCAGGGCCTCGAGGCAGCCGGACACGCCGCAGGCACAGCGGGGTCCTCCCGGCTCGACGACAACATGACCGATGTGCCCGGCGTTCCCTTCTTCCCCGTCGAGCAGCCGACCGTCGAGCACGATGCCGGCACCGATGCCCGTCGACACGACCATGGCGAGATAGTCCCGCACACCGATCGCCGCACCCAGCCATCCCTCGGCGAGGGCGAGGGCCTTGGCGTCGTTGTCGACGAAAGCCGGCAGGCCGAAGTGACCACCGAGCCGGGATCGCAGGGGAAAACCGCTCCACGCCGGGATGTTCAGTGGCGAAACCTCGGCACCACCGATCCGCATGGGTCCACCGCATCCGACGCCCACGACATCGGGCTGGACGCCGGACCCGTCGATCACCTGACCAGCGAGGATGACGACCTGTTCGAAGAGGTCCTCACCATGTTCGAAGCGGCTGGAGATACGGGAGCGGACGAGGATGTCGCCCTCACGGTCGACGAGGCCAACCTCGATCTTCGTGCCACCGATGTCGATGGCGAGGACATACGCCACGACGCAGCGAGGTGGGATTCAGGTACGGCCGGATTCGCCGCGCTCGAAGCGCTCGCGCATCTTCTGGCGAGTGCTCCCGAAGGCATCGCGAAACGATGCCGCCTTGTGCGAGCGGCGTCCCTGCTGGATGCCCGTCTTACCCAGGTGGCGCACGCTCCGCTCGAGGATCAGGGCCGACCCGAGCATTGCGAGGAAGCCGACGAACGCCAGGAGGTACGAAGTCGACAGGGTCATGATCATGAGGGCCACGCCACCGACGAACCCGAAGATCGACCACTTCAGACGGTTCAGGGCTTCGGTGTAGACGGTGGTCTCAGCCACCTCGCGTGCGAGCCGGGGATCCGTGTCGTACAGCTGTTGCTCGATCTCGCTGAGGATTCGTTCCTCATCCTCGGACAGTGGCACGGGGCTCCTCCGCCTCGTCAATGGTGTCGTTCAGCATCGCACAGCGCGTGCGGGACCACAACGCGCGTGGCAACCCATCAGGCCCCCTCGGGACCCCACGGGCGGCTGCCGAGGTCGGGCCGTGGCCCTTCGGCGGGTGAAAGTGTGCTCCCCGGCCCGATCACGTCCCTACCAAATCGTTTCCGGATCTCGTCGACGGTCCGCTCCGCCTGCCGTCGGGTACGGGTGCCGAGGTCCTCGAAGCGGAGTTGCCGAACCGAGGAGTCCTGCAGGCTGCTCACCCCCACCCCCAACAGTCGCACGCCCGGCGACGGATCGAGAGTCATGAGGAGATTCTCTGCCGTCTCGATGATCTCGGCGGCGACATCGGTGGGGTCGGCCCTGGTGTGCGACCGCGTCACGGTCGTGAAATCGGCGAAGCGGACCTTGATGGTCACGGTTCTGCCGGCGATCCCACCAGCGCGGAGGCGTTCAGCCACAGCATCGGCCTGGCGGAGCAGGTCGCTCCGGAGTTCCCCATGGCTGGTCCGATCCTCGGCGAAGGTCTCCTCGTGGCTGACCGACTTGACGGACTGCTCCGGATCGACGGGTCGCAGGTCGATGCCGCGTGAGAGCTGCCAGAGGTGTCGTCCGACGGTCTCGCCGAAGAGATCCTCGAGTGTGCGCTCCGGGACCTCGGCCAACTTGCCCACCGTCCGGACGCCGAGGCCCTGGAGTCGCTCGTCGGTACGTGGACCCACTCCCCAGATCGCCGAGACGGGCAGCGGGCCGAGAAACCCCTCGACCTCGTCGGGATGCACGACGAGCACCCCGACACCGGGCTCGATGCCACGCTCGCCGACCCGGGG
>CAJXIS010000256.1 GCA_913054115.1 uncultured Acidimicrobiaceae bacterium
TGCCTGAACCCACAACGGCCCCCGGCGCTTCGGAACCCTCGGACAACCCGGGAGCTGCCTGAACCCACAACGGCCCCCGGCGCTTCGGAACCCTCGGACAACCCGGGAGCCGTTGCGCGTCCGGGATCACCCGGGCGGGGCCCAGTTACCGCCTACCGTCGCGCCGTGCGACGACGACTCTGGCCCGCTGCAGTCGGGGCGCTCCTGTTTCTCATCCTCGTCCCGGTCACCGCTGCGGGATCAGCCGACGAGATGCCGGCCGGGATGGGCGTGGTGCTCCACGATGGCGCTGCCTTCATGGTCCTCGAGGAGCGCACGGGCGGCTGGATTGTGACGACGCCGTGTCGCACCGAGATCTTCCTCGACGAGGGCACGCTGATCGACAGGGTCGATGTGGTCCTCGACCCCGGTCATGGCGGCCCGGAGACCGGGTCCGTAGGGCCGAATGGCATCGTCGAACGCGACCTCAACCTCGGGGTGGCCCACCTCACCCGACTCGCCCTCGAAGACCTCGGCTACTCGGTGGCGATGACGAGGGAGCGGGACCTCCACATGGGGATCGGACAGCGTGCGGTCATCGCCAACGCCCTGAGCCCCAGTGCCTTCGTGTCCATCCACCACAACGGTGGAGCGGTCCGCCGTTCCAGCGATCCCGGAACTGAGACCTATCACCAGGTCGAAAGCGAGGCCTCACGACGACTGGCGGGACTCCTCTACGAAGACGTGCATGCCGCCCTCTCCGCCTTCGACGTCGGCTGGGTCGACACAGTGCATCAGGGAACCTCGGCTCGAATCCGCTACAGCGGACTCGATGTGTACGGCATCCTGCGCCTCACCCCGGATCTGAACTCCGCCATCGTGGAAGCCGCCTACCTCTCGAATGCAGTCGAGGCTGACCTGCTGGCCGACGTCGAAGTCCTCCAGGTGGAGGCGGACGCCATCGCACGGGCCATCGACCGGTTCGTCACGAGCGACGATCCCGGGTCGGGCTTCAAGCGCGCCTTCGTCGACGAGGCGACGACCGGCACGGGCACCGGCTGGAACTGCGACGACAGCGGCTACGGGCGCCCGGTGTCGATGGCCTCGGGTTACACCGAACAGGAGTACGACGACCTGGTCGCCATGGCGGCCAGGGCCGGCCACTCCCCCGAGTCGTTGCAGCGCTTCGGCGTGTACGCCCTCGACTTCTTCCATGCCCTCGGGGGTCGGGTGCCCCTCGATCCACTTCCCGTTGCGGCGATTCCGGTGGTCAGCGGTGGTTCGGTGCCGATCGACGTCACGTTGTCGTGGTCTCCAGCCGACCAGGTCGTGCTGACTCGCGTGGCGGACGCCTACGGCCTCTCCCCCGCCGAGGTGCAGAAGGTGGGGGCGGTCCTGATGGTGTTCCTCATCGGCATCGGGGGCTGAAGGCGCGTCTCCCGCGCCTGTTCCTGCGCCTGTTCCCCGCACCTGCGCCTGTTCCCCCGGCCCCCGCGCCCGCTCCTGCCCCCTCGGCCCCGCGCCCCCTCGGCCCCGCGCCCCCTCGGCCCCGCTCCTGCCCCCCCTGTTTCTCCAACAACCGCGCCTCCCGCGCCTATTCCGCCCGCCAGTCCCGTCGGCGGTCCGACTTCCGTTGGGACTTCTGCTTCTTGGCGGTCAGGCGACGCTGGACGGCTCCCCTTCCGGGCTTCGTCGGGCGCCGGGCGCGCCTCTCCACCCGTGCCTCCTGAAGGCGTTGTTCGATCTGCCTGAGGGCGAGCTCGCGGTTCCGGTCCTGTGACCTGGTGCGGTCGACCACGACGCGAACCGTCTGGCCCAGGCGTCGGACGAGAAGTTCTCTGACCTCGTCCTCGATTCCCCGGGTCCTCGTCAGATCCAACTCCGCCTCGACCCGGGTGTGGGCCCGGTTGGCGTGTTGCCCACCGGGGCCGCCCGAGGGCCCGAACCGCCACGAGATCTCGCTTCCCGGAACGCTGCACCCCGGTCCTCCGGAGAGAATCCTGTCGTCGAAACCGACCATGCCACGAGAGTAGGTGGGTGGCACGCCCCGCCCGTGGAACCCGGGTCCCGCTTGGCCCGATGCGTCCGGGGCTGATGGACTCCGGATATGCCGGAGGACAAGAGGGAAAGGCGCCAGGAGACACCATGAGCACGCCCCGCGACCTGCGCGTCATCGTGATCGGCGCCGGCATGGCCGGGATCCTGTCGGTGATCCGCCTGCGGGAGATCGGGCTGCCGGACCTCACTGTCTACGAGAAGGCCGACCGGTTGGGCGGCACCTGGCGGGAGAACCGCTATCCGGGGGTCGCCTGCGACGTGCCATCGCACCTCTACTCGTACACGTTCGCCCCCAACCCCGAGTGGACGCACCGCTTCTCCCCCGGCCCGGAGATCCAGGAGTACCTCGAGACGGTCGCCACCGAGTACGACGTCGAACGCGATGTGCGTTATGGCGAGGAGGTCACGGAGCTCAGCTGGATGGAAGGCCGCTGGCACCTGCGCACCGCCTCGGGCATCATCGACGAGGCCGACGTGGTGATCGCCGCAACCGGCGTCCTCCACCACCCCAGCTACCCGGTGATCGACGGCCTCGACGACTTCGCCGGCATCACGATGCACACGGCCCGCTGGGACGATGGGTTGTCGCTCGCCGGCCGCCGGGTCGGCATCATCGGCACCGGGTCGTCCGCCATCCAGACGCTTCCGACGATCGTCGACGAGGTGGCTTCGGTCTCGCTGTTCCAGCGGACTGCCCAGTGGGTGATGCCGGCCGACAATCCCGCCTACACCGAGGATGAGAAGGCGGCCTTCCGGGACGACCCCGGCCTGCTCCACACCCTGCACGAGGAGATCTCCGAGCTGTTCTCGAACGGGTTCTCGAACGCCGTCGTCGATGCCGACTCCGAAGGCATGCGCATGATCGAGGCCGCCTGCCTCGCCAACCTCGAGGACAGCGTGGCCGATCCAGAGCTCCGTGAGCGGCTCCGTCCCGACTACCGGGCCGGCTGCAAGCGTCTCGTGATCTCACCGACCTTCTACGACGGCATCCAACACCCGAACGCCGAACTCGTGACCGAGGACATCGAGCGGATCGAGCCGGGCGGCGTGCGGACCGCCGACGGCCGCCTCCACGAACTCGACGTGCTGGTGCTCGCCACGGGCTTCCGGGTGGACCGGTTCCTGCGCCCCATCGAGGTGATCGGCGTGGACGGGCTCACCCTCGACGAAGCCTGGGCGAAGCGCCCCAACGCCTACCTTTCGATCTCGACGCCCGGCTTCCCGAACCTGTTCATGCTCAACGGCCCGAACGGACCCGTCGGCAACTTCTCGCTCATCGAGGTGGCCGAGGTGCAGTTCAACTACATCAGCCAACTCATGGACCTGCTGCGCGACGGCCGGGCTGGATCGGTCTGCGTGACGGGCAGCGCCACCGAAGAGTTCGAGGAGGAGCGCACGATCCAGGCCGGCAACACCGTCTGGGCCACCGGCTGCAACAGCTGGTACCTCGACGATCGGGGCGTGCCGATGGCCTGGCCCTGGAACTTCCAGGAGTACCGGGACCGCCTGGCCCGACCCGACCTGGCGCTCGACCTGCTTGCAGATTGAGAATCCGGCACCCCGCCCAGAGGCGCTCCCGGCCCTGGCCCAACCGGGCACCAGTTGCCCTTGAACGAGGTGCCCTAGTGGATGGCGATGAACACGCTTGATTCGGTTGTTTGCCAACCGGTCCAAGTGGGCCTCAGGCCGTCGAACTCAAGGAAGAACTCATGGACACCCGGGTCC
>CAJXIS010000257.1 GCA_913054115.1 uncultured Acidimicrobiaceae bacterium
CCCCCTGCGGGGACAGCACGACGCCCGTCCTGGCGTGGACGCCCCGGACCCCGGCGTTTTCTGCGTGTTCCGTGGCGTGTTCCCATGCGGCGCAGACGTCGGCGAGGAACCCGGTGCCCCGGGGACCGTGCTCATCGAGGAGGCGGTCGCCGGCATCGCCGTAGATGCCGATGGCGGAGCCGCTGACGAGGATCGACGGCCCACCGTCGCCTCGGGTTCCGGCAAGGGCTTTTGCCAGGAGTGCGGTGCCGAGGGTCCGGCTCTCGAGGATCCGTGTGCGCTGGGCGCGGGTCCAGCGGCGATCGGCGATTCCCGCACCGGCCAAGTGGACGACGGCATTGATGCCCCGCAGGTCGACCGGGTCGAGGTGGCCGCCGGTCGGGTCCCAGTGGATCTCGCCATCGACACCCGGCGAGCGCCGCACGATGCGCACCACGCGGTCGCCACGTGCCTCGAGCGCCGTGCAGAGTGCCGAGCCGATGAGTCCCGTTGATCCGGTGACCGCCACATCCATCGTCCCATCATCGCAGATGTCGTGGGCCAGGGTCCGCGCTCGGCCTCGCGAAAAACGCCTGCTCAGGCTCCGGTGACCGCATCGAGCGCCCGGTGCAGTGCAGGGAGGAAGCGATCGGGGGCATTGACGCAGGCCAGGTGGTCGCCGTCGACGTCCTCCACGTGCGGGGCGGGAAGGGCCCCGGCAAGGCGCCGCTGGTCAGATGTGGGAACGACCCCGTCGACGGTGCAGACGACGACGGCGGATGCGACGGTGAGATCCTGTACCCAGCCGCGGGCGTCGAATCCGCCGAGCGCTGCACCGGCGCCGAGGAGCAGGCGCAGGTCTCCCTGTCGGATGACGCTCCTCGCCCAGCGGTCGACGTCGGCATCGCCAACGCCGAGGCCACCCCGGAGGTCGGCGATGCGCCAGGCCAGCTTCCAGGCCACGTCCCCCATCAGGCGGGCGGCCGGCGCCACCAGGCGCAGGACGCGGAGTTGTCGCCGGAGGCCGGGCGTCGGGGCGAACGTCGATGCCGTTGCACAGAGGACGAGGCCCGACACCCGCTGTGGATGTCGTCGGGCGACCAGTTGGGCGACGGCGCCACCAAGCGAATAGCCGACGACGATGAAGGTCTCGATGCCGAGGGCGTCGGCGACTGCGACGGCGTCGTCGGCGCAGTCCTCCAGGCGGAAGTGGCCTCCGTCCCGCAGGCCATGGCGCCCGTGGCCCCGATGGTCCCAGGCGACGACGCGGCACCGGTCCGTCAGGGACCGGTAGGTCCGGCACCAGTTGAGGTCCGCATCGATCCACCATCCGTGCAGGAGGAACACGACCGGGGCGTCCGGAGTCCCCGGCGGAGCCCTCGAGTCGCGAACGGTCAGGCTGCCGAGACCGGTGAGTCGGAGCGTGCGCAGCGGAGGCGCCCCCTCGAGGAGGTTGGTCGGCGCAGGGGCGTGATGGTCAGCGGAACGGGCCACGTCCCGGTCACTCAGCCGTCGATGGAAATGACCGAGGCCGTGAGGGTGCCCCCGGGTGCCTCGAACGAGACCTCGTCACCGGGGGCGCTACCGAGCAGTGCCGATCCGAGCGGCGAACCCGGCGATACGACCATCAGGTCGCCGCGGTGCTCCTCGATCGAGCCGACCAGGAGCTGTTCGGGCTCGTCGTCGCCTTCGTAGAGCACGGTGACCACGGCGCCGGTCGTGACGGTCTCGCCGTCCCCGGTGGGACCCTCGAAGATCACGGCGTCGAGGAGAAGGGCCTCGAGGTGCAGGATGCGGCCAGCCATCTTGCCCTGTTCCTCCTTGGCGGCGTGGTAGTCGCCGTTCTCGGAGAGGTCGCCGAGTTCGCGGGCCGTTTCGATCTTGCGGGCGATGTCGATGCGTCCGCGGGTGGTGAGGTCCTCGTACTCGGCGGCGAGGCGGGCATGCGCGTCGGGGGAGAACTGCTGTGGTTTCGGCATGACCGAAGCGTAGCCACGCTCTGGTGCCGCGACGCCGCACGGCCGTTTGACCAGCCCCCGAGGGGGCTTGGTACACTGCGGGGCGTGAGTACTACCCGCCCGGTGATCATCATTTCGTAGCGCACGTCCTCCCGGCGTGCGCCCCGACCGTCCACCTCGGTGGGCGGTTTTTCCGTTCCGGGCACACCTCTTCCCACCGCAGACCGACACAGAATCATCAGGAGCACCTCCGTGGCACATCGCATCGGCGTCATCGGCGGTGACGGCATCGGACCCGAGGTCGTCGCCGAGGGCCTCAAGGTCGTCGCGTCGGCCGGCGTCGAGCTCGAGACCATCGACTACGACCTCGGCGGCGGCCGCTACCTCCGCGACGGAACCGTCCTGCCCGATGAGGTCGTCGAGGAATGGCGTGGGCTCGATGCCCTCTTCCTGGGCGCCGTCGGCACGCCCGATGTTCCCCCGGGGCTCATCGAGCGCGGCCTGTTGCTCAAGATGCGCTTCGCACTCGACCTCTACATCAACCTTCGGCCATTCGTGCTCGCCGAGCGCGACATCGACTTCTGCGTCGTGCGCGAGAACACCGAGGGCGCCTACGCCGGCGAGGGGGGATTCCTCCGGAAGGGAACTCCGCACGAGATCGCCACCCAGGGCTCGGTCAACACCCGCATGGGGGTCGAGCGCTGTGTCCGGTTCGCCTTCGACCTGGCTCGCACCCGACGCAACCACCTCACGCTCGTCCACAAGACCAACGTGCTCACGTTCTCGGGTGACCTCTGGGAGCGCACCTTCGACGAGGTCGCCGCCGAGTACCCCGATGTCGGGACCGCCTACAACCACGTCGACGCCGCATGCATCTACTTCGTGCAGGATCCGCAGCGCTACGACGTCATCGTCACCGACAACCTCTTCGGCGACATCCTCACCGACCTCGGGGGTGCCGTGTCGGGGGGCATCGGCTTCGCCTCGTCGGCGAACCTCAACCCGGCACGCACCGGTGCGTCGATGTTCGAGCCGGTCCACGGCTCGGCGCCTGACATCACGGGTATGGGTATCGCCAACCCGACCGCCGCGATCCTCTCTGCGGCGATGATGCTCGACTTCCTCGGCGAGGAGGACGCCGCCCGGCGCATCACCGCCGCCTGCGCCGACCCGGCCACCCAGGTCGAGGGTACGGTCGCCATCGGCGACGCCATCGCCGCGCTGGTCCAGGGTCCGTCGACAGCGGCGGGCGTCCGGTAACACACGCAACGACAAGCAATCAGGAGCAGGCTGCATGCCGATCGAGAAGGTTGACAAGATCTGGATGAACGGCGATCTCGTCGACTGGGACGACGCCACGATCCACGTGCTGACGCACACCCTCCATTACGGCAACGGTGTCTTCGAGGGCATCCGTGCCTACGAGACCGACCGTGGGCCGGCGGTGTTCCGGCTCACGCCACACATCGAGCGCCTGTTCCGTTCGGCGAAGATCCTCTGCATCGACATCCCGTGGACGGTCGACGCCCTGGTGTCGGCGGTCAAGGACACCGTGCGCGTCAACGACCTCCCGTCCTGCTACATCCGGCCACTGGCCTACCTGGGCTACGGCGAGATGGGGCTCAACCCGATCCCGTGCACGGTCGACGTCTCCATCGCCTGCTGGCCGTGGGGCTCCTACCTCGGCGACGAGGGCATCGCCAAGGGCGTGCGCACGATGATCTCGTCGTGGCAGCGCCACGACCCCAACGCCATGCCGCCGGCGGCCAAGGGCTGTGGCCACTACATCAACTCGCA
>CAJXIS010000258.1 GCA_913054115.1 uncultured Acidimicrobiaceae bacterium
GGACCATGCCGCCAGCACGCCGGCCCGACCCGAGGTGGTCGAGGCGATGCTGCCCTGGATGGCCGAGCACCCCGGCAACCCGTCGGGCTCGCACCGCCTCGCCCGTGAGGCCCGCCGTGCCATCGACGACGCCCGCGACGCCGTGGCCGCCCTGCTGGACGCCGATCCCGGCGACGTGGTGTTCACCAGCGGCGGCACCGAGGCCGACAACCTGGCGGTCGACGGGGTCCTCGGGGCCCATGGCGGGGTCGCCGTGTGTGGCGCCACCGAGCACCCGGCGGTGCTCGACCCGGTACGCCTTTCGGGCGGGATCGTGGTGCCGACCGACGCCGGTGGCCGGATCGACCTCGGCGCACTGGCCGACGCCATCGACGCCATCGCCGAGGTGCGGCTGGTCTCGGTGGTGACCGCCACCAACGAGACCGGCGTCGTCAACCCGGTGCCAGAGGTGGCGGCGCTCGTCGCCGAACGTGCCCCGGACGCCGTCGTGCACACCGACGCCGTGCAGGCAACCGCCTGGCTGGATCTCGTCGTGGCCTGCCGGGGGGCACACCTCGTGAGCATCACCGGCCACAAGTTCGGCGGCCCCAAGGGGGCTGGAGCCCTGGTGCTGCGCGACGGCGCCACCGTCGCCCCGATGCTGCGCGGCGGCGGCCAGGAACGGGAGCGTCGCAGCGGCACGCAGAACGTCCCGGCCATCGTCGGCCTGGGCGTGGCGGCCACGCTCGTCGCAGCCGACCGGGAGGTCACAGCCGCCCGGGTCGGCGCCATGCGCGACCGGCTCGAGGCGGGCCTGCTGACTGCGGTCCCCGACGCCCGACGGACCGTCCCCGACGGCGTGCCGAGGACGCCGGGTATCGCCCATGTCTGCTTCCCCGGCATCGAGAGCGAGGCGCTGCTGTTCCTGCTCGAACGAGACGGCATCAGCGCCAGCGCCGCCTCGTCGTGCGCCAGCGGCGCTCAGGAACCCTCCCACGTGCTGGCCGCCATGGGCGTCGACCGGGCCGCCGCCGTCGGCTCGCTGCGCCTGTCGCTGGGGTTCGCCACCACCGACGCCGAGGTCGACCATGCCCTCGTCGTCGTTCCCGCCGCCGTGGCCCGCCTGCGGGAGCACGCCAGATGAGCGCCCAGCCGGTGATGGTCGCCATGTCCGGCGGCGTCGACTCCTCGGTGGCCGCCGCACTGCTGCTCGAGGATGGCCGCGAGGTCGTCGGCGTGACCCTGCGGCTCTGGGGCGGCGAGTCCGATTCGGGCTGCTGCGCCGTCTCCGACGTGGACGACGCCCGCCGGGTCTGCGACGCCCTCGGCATCGAGCACCACGTGTTCAACCTGGGCGACGACTTCGACCGCCACGTGGTCGATCCCTATGTCGCCGCCCACGCCGCCGGGCGCACCCCCAACCCGTGCATCGAGTGCAACCGGCACGTCAAGTTCGACCGGCTGCTGTATCGGGCGCGGGCCCTCGGGTTCGACCGGCTCGCCACCGGCCACCACGCCCGCGTGGCCCTCCGGTCCGACGGCACCCGCCGCATCGCCCGGCCCGCCGACCCGGCCAAGGACCAGTCGTATGTGCTGCACATGCTCGGCCAGGACCAGCTGTCGGGCCTGGAGCTGCCCATCGGCGACCTCACCAAGGACGAGGTGCGCCGGCGGGCCGCCTCACTCGGCCTGCGCACCGCTGGCAAGCCCGACAGCCAGGACGTCTGTTTCATCACCAGGGAGCACGGCCGCGGCGACTTCCTCTCCCGACGCATCCGGCTCACCCCCGGCCGGGTGGTCGACGCCACGGGCGTCGAGGTGGGGCGGGTCGACGCCATCGAGCTGGTCACCGTCGGCCAGCGCAAGGGCATGGAGTTGGCCGGTGCCGCCGAGCCGCGCTACGCGGTCGCCATCGACATGCCCACGGCGACGGTCACGGTCGGCAGCGCTGACGACCTGCTGGTCGATGCCACCCCCGTCGGTGGGTTCTCGTGGGCCGACGGCCCGGCAACCGGCCCGGTGCTGGCCCAGGTCAGTGCCCACGGTGCAGCGGTCGAGGCGGAGCTGGTGGGCGACGAGGTCTGCTGGGCCGCACCCCACCGCCGCGTCGCCCCCGGCCAGAGCGTCGTGTTCTACGAGGCCGACCAGGTCCTCGGCGGCGCCACCGCCATCTAGCCCACCGGCAGACGGCGGCGCTTCGCCTCGGCGAGGACGGCGTCGGGGCGGGTGGGGGCGCACAGGAACGCCTCGGTGACCACCACCTCGGCGGAGCCATCCCGGCTGGCGGGGCGCAGGTCGTGGGGCTCCCGGCAGCGCACCTCCAGGAGCAGGCCACGGGCCGCCTGGGTGAGGTCATGGGCGTCGGTGTCGGCCGGTGCCGGACCGACGGAGGCGATCGCGTCGCGGGGGAGCAGCGTGGGATCGGCAAGCGCCAGGTGGTCGTGCAGGACGAACCCGGCAGGCACCAGCACGATCCAGCGGCGGTGCAGGTGGTGGAGCGCCCGCACCGAAGCGACGGCGATCGGCAACCCGGCCACGCAGGCGGCGGACCCGACGGCAGGGTCGCCCGAGGCCAGCAGCAGCGGACCGGTCACCACGCCGGCCACGGTCAGCGCCCAGGCAATGGGGCCGAGGGCCAGCACCACCGGGCCGGGGGCCCGCAGCAGGAACCGCTTCTCGTCGCCGTACGAGGCGCCGTCGACACAGGCGTCGGCGACCGCCGGCCAGTGGGAGAGCACGCCGAGCACGAAGGCGCCGACCAGGCCGACCACGACGAGGGTCGTGTCGTCGACGGCGGTCGCCGTCCACACCGAGAGCGCCGCCGCCGCCGGGCCGCCGATGCGGATGGCGGTCAGCGTGACCGGGCGGGGGACCAGCGTCGCCAGCAGGCCCAGCCCCCAGAGCACCCACACGGCCACCGAGAGAAATGTGCGGCCGTCGAGGTCGTTGAGCCCGTCGGCCAGCGCCGGCCCCAGCGTCACGGGCTGCACCAGCCAGACGGCGCGCAGCACCCACACGGGGATCGAGTCACTGCCTTTCCGGATCGGACGCGCCACGGCGACACGCTAGGGCCGGCGCCCGGCTCTCCCGGCCGCCGAGGTGGCCGCCGGTAGACTCGACGGGTGTCCGGCGATCCCGAGAGCGAGCAGGCGGCAACCGGGGTTGCGGCGGAACGGGCCGAACGGCTGCGCACCCTGATCCGCCACCACGACGAGCGCTACCACGCCCTCGACGACCCCGAGATCCCCGACGCCGAGTTCGACGCCCTCGTCGTCGAGCTTCGGGAACTCGAGGCCGAGCACCCCGGGCTGGCCACCCCCGACTCACCCACGCAGCGGGTGGGCGCACGCGGCCAGGCCACCTTCGCCGAGGTCCGGCACCGGGTCCGGATGTTCTCGCTCGACAACGCCTTCGACCTCGACGAGTTGACCGCATGGTCCGAGAAGGTGCTGCGCCGCCTGGACGGGGAAACCCCGCCGCCCACCTGGGCCTGCGAACTCAAGTTCGACGGGCTGGCCGTGTCGCTGCGGTACGAAGACGGCCGCCTCGTGCAGGCCGCCACCCGCGGCGACGGTCGGGTCGGCGAGGACGTCACCGCCAACGTCCGCACCATCGACGATGTGCCAGGGCGGCTGGCCGCCGGTGCCCCGCCGGTGCTCGAGGTGCGCGGCGAGGTCTACCTGGGGCTGGCCGCC
>CAJXIS010000259.1 GCA_913054115.1 uncultured Acidimicrobiaceae bacterium
CGGTCTCGACCGGGTCGGCAGGTGCTACGTCGAGGAGGGCCTCCGGGAGGGCGCCGTCGGGGTCGAGCGTGACGATGTGGGCGACCTCGCCGTGGAAGGCGTCGAGGCCGTCGCCTTCGGAGATCAGCACCCGGGCGCCGCTGTCACGGAGCCGGTAGGCGACCGCATCGGCGGCGAAGGCCGGCGGGATCGGCACGGCGATGGCCCCGATGCGCAGGGCGGCGAGCAATGACGCCAGCGAGGGAACGCCCTGGTCGAGTCGGATGGCCACCCGGTCGCCCCGCCCGATTCCGAGGCCGACGAGACCTCCGGCGACGCGAGCGACGAGGTCGTCGAGTTCAGCGAAGGTCACCGTGGTGGGTTCGCCCTCCTCCGGACTGACCACCACAGCCGGATGACCCGGCCGATCGCGTGCATGTCGGCCACACACGGACTCGGCGATGTTGAAGGTGTCGGGGAGGACCCACCGGAATGAGTCACGCAGGGTCGCCCAGTCCGTGATCGACCGCATGTCGAGCATCAGGGGTTCCAGCACTCCCGGGGTCCCACGCCGGGCTTCACGGTGTGCGCCATCGGTCCGACCAGTGGGCGAGTCCCAGCATGACGCCGCTGATCACGAGGAGGAAGCCGATGCCGGCCGCCGAGAGGGCTCCGGTCGCGACCAGGATCACCACGCCGACGGCCAACAGCAGAGTCGGGAGACAGCCCACGCCCGAATACTCGCACGGGCGCCCGGGAGATCGTTCCACCCCACCTTATTGGGAACCATTCTCACTAGAATCCGGACGTGCACCGGCTCTTTCCACACCTACTCGTGGTCCTGTCCGCGGCCCTCTTCGCCTCGGGATGTGGCAGCCCGGGGCAGGGATCCGGGATCCTGGCCACCACCCCCCTCTGGGCGGAGATCACATCGGCGGTCGCCTGCGGGCAACCCGTGGAGGCGCTCATCCCCCGCGGTGCCGACCACCACGGCTTCGAACCCTCCCTCGCCGATCGGGGCCGGCTCGACGCCGCGCTGCTCGTGATCGCCAACGGCGGCGGTCTGGAGGGCGGCCTCGTCGACGCGATGGCGGCGACCCCCACCCCGATCCACCGCATAGTCGATGGCGAGGCCGATCCGCACGTCTGGCTCGACCCGATAGCGGTCGCCGACGCCCTGCCGGCGCTCACCAGGGCGCTCGTCGTGCATGCCGGACTCGACCCGGTGGCCACCGGGGCCTGTCGGCTCGACCTCGATGCCCGACTCCGCTCACTCGACGCGGCCATCCGGGACCGCCTTGCCACGATCCCCGTCGACCGGCGCAGCCTCGTGACCGACCACGCCACGCTCGGCCGCTTCGCCGACCGCTACGAACTCGAGGTGATCGGCAGCGTCCTCGACTCGCACTCGTCGATGGCACAACCGAGTGCCCACGGCCTGGAGTCCCTGGCCGACGAGATGAGCAGGCAGGGCGTCACGGTCGTGGCAGTCGTGGAGGCCGGCCACGACGACGACTCCCGGCGGCTCGCCGAACGCACCGGGGCCACGCTCGTCGAGATCCCACTCCGGCTCGGCCCCGGGGGCTCCCCCACCGGCACCTACGAAAGAATGCTCCGCACGCTCGCCGAACGACTCGACGGAGCACTTCGCCGCTGACCGCCGGGCGCGGCTACCTTCGTCACCCTGGGAGGAGAGTTCCAGGGACAGGGGAGCACACATGTACGTCGCAATCACGGGTGGAACCGGATTCATCGGGTCGCACTGCGTCGCCCGTGCCGTTGCCAGCGGCCACCGCGTACGCATGCTGGTCCGCAACCCGGGCAAGGCCCGGACAGCGCTCGACCTGCACGGCGTCGACCGCAGCGCCGTCGACGTCGTCGTCGCCGACCTGACCGACCACCCGGCGCTGCGTGCCGGCCTCGAGGGCGTCGATGCCGTCCTCCACGTGGCGGCGCTGTTCAGCTTCAAGGCATCGGACGGCGCTGCCATGCGCCAGAACAACCCCGCCAGCACCGAGGTCATCCTGGATGCCGCACGCGATCTCGGGCTCGACCCTGTGGTCTACGTCTCGACCATCGGCGTGTTCATGCCTCCTCTTGGCAGCGACCTGTCGGCCGACGACGACCTCTCCACCGGGTGCGGCCCCTACACCGACAGCAAGATCGCCGCCGAGCAGGTCGCCCGAAGGCATCAGGCCGAGGGGGCACCGGTCACCTGCGTCTACCCGGGTGGCGTGATCGGGCCATCTGACCCGAGCCCTGACCTGAGCGACTCGATGGGAACCCTGCGCGATCTGCTGCGCGGCTCGATCATCCCCTTCCCTGCGGAGATCCGAATGGGTTGGGTGGATGTCCGGGACGTGGCCCGGGTGTGCGTCGGCGCCCTCGAGCCGGGTCGCGGACCGCGCCGCTACCTGGTGTCGGGCGACATGGTCGCCATGGGTGACGTCACGGGACTGTTCACGGAGCTGACGGGCCGGAGCTTCCGACACCTCTCCCCGCCAGCACCGGTGATGCTCGGGCTGGGCCACGCCTTCGAGATGGCCGGCCGCCTGCTGCGGAGGCGACTCCCCCTCAACGCCGAGCTCGGCCGCATGTTCGCCGGATCGGTACGGTCCGGCGGCTGGAAGACCGCCGACCAGTCAGCGGCGGCGGAGTTCGGGTACCCCGGCTACACCCTCGAGGAGACCCTGGGGGCCACGATCCGCTGGCTGCACGCCAACGGCCACTTCACCGACCGCCACGCCGGTCACCTCGCCGGTTGAGGCGAGCGTCTTCGACCCCGGGCTCCGACAATCCCCTGCAGTCCCATCACGGTAAAGCAGATCAACACGGCGACCAGCGCCATCGTGGCTCCCGCCGCCGTGTCGTGGTGGTAGCTGACGAGGGCACCGACCACCACGGCGACCGACCCCACGCCGACCGCCGTCGCCATCACGAGCGGGATGCGGCGTGCCAGGAGGACCGCCGTCGCCGGAGGCGCCACCAGGAAGGCGAAGACCAGCAGGCTGCCGACGGCCTCGAACGAGGCCACGACCGACATCGCCACCAGCCCCATGAGGATCAGGTGGGTGAGCCGTGGACGCAACCCCAGGAGTTGCGCCTGGGTCTCGTCGAACGTGAGCACCAGGAACGCCCGGTGGAAGGCCGCTGCCCCACCGACGGTGATCGCCGCGGCCGCCGCCTGGCGCCAGAGGTCGGCGGATTCGAGGCCGGTGACCGAACCGAAGAGCACCCGGTGGAGGTCGCCGGCATCCGCTGCCGCCCCCGCCGACACGATCACGACCGCCAGCGCCAGCATGCCCACGAACAGGAGGCCGACCGAGGCGTCCTCGGGCAGCGGCGAGTGCCGGCGCACCACATGGACCCCACCCACCATCACGGCGGCGGCGACCAGGGCTCCGAGCGTGGGGCTCACCCCGATGACCACAGCGAGGGCGATGCCGGGCAGCACACCGTGTGCGAGGGCATCTCCGAGAAACGTCATGCCCCGCAGCACCACCCAGGTCCCGACGACGGACGTGGCGACGACGGCGAGCAGGCCGGCCAGCAGGGCGCGCTGCATGAACACGTTGGTGGTGAACGGTTCGATCCACCAGGTCCATGGATCGATGAGGAAGTCCACGGTGGCGGGGACCAGCCTTCCGGGTCGATAATGAGAACGAGTCTCGA
>CAJXIS010000260.1 GCA_913054115.1 uncultured Acidimicrobiaceae bacterium
GGGTGATCAGCGCGTTCTCGAGGTTCGGCGGCACGTACTCCCATTCGATGAGGGTGCTGGCAGGGAGCGCCTCGAGCGCCGGCTGGTAGCCGGTCCACCCGAAGTTCTCGAGGGCGTTGTCGACGTCGAGGAAGAAGTTGGTGAACTCGTGGGCCAGCGCCGGTCGAGCCGACTTGGTGGGGACACAGAAGAAGTCGTTGCCGGTGACCATGTCGTCGGGCTGCCAGTAGCCGAGCACGTTCCAGTCGATGTCCTCGGGCAGGTACCAGACGCCGAGCAGCATGTCGCCGGACCAGCACTGGTTGACGACCCTCGTGCCGGCCGGGATCTCGGAGTAGGCGAGGATGTCGATCTTGGGGTTGGTGGCCGCCGTCATCTCGCGGAGATCCTCGAGGACGGCATCGAGGACCTTCTGGTCGCCGGTGTTGATGTCCTCGCCGTTGCGGTGCAGCACCGAGCCGATCACGTCCCGGTACGAATCCAGGATGCCAAGGCGGCCCGAATAGGCCGGGTCCCACAGGATGTCCCAGCCGTTGCCGCTGTCGAAGTACGAGGTATCGACGTCCATGTCGGCGCGGTAGCCGATGCCCGTCGAGTAGATGATGTACGGCACCGTGTACTGCGCACCCACGTCGTAGTACGGGTCGCGCAGGCCGGCGATGACGTTGTTGAAGTTGGACAGGTACGACTTGTTGAGGGGCTGGAGCAGGTCGGCGGCGACGAGCCGTGGGAGCACCGAGTCGGTCAGCCCGATGATGAGGTCCGGCTGGAAGGCCCCGCTGCGGAGCTTGTTGAGGGCGATCTCCTCGGTGTCGTAGGTCGTGACCGCTGTCTTGACGCCGTAGAGCTCCTCGAAGCGGGCGAGCGTGTCGGGGTTGAGGTAGTCGACCCAGTTGAGGATCTGGAGCGTGCCGCCCTCGTGGGCGAGGCCGGCGGCAATTGGGTCGACGGACGTCGGCAGCGTGACCGGGCGGTCGGGCCTGGCCAGGGTCAGTGACGCACCGGACCCGCCGTCGTCGCCACAGGCCGCGAGGAGGGAGGCCGGCAGCATCAATCCGCCGGCCACGGCCGCGGAACCCTGTAGGAAGCGGCGTCGGTTGAACTCATAGCGAGCGGTCATGATTCCCCCTGATCGATGGCACTGACCGATGGCGATCGTCGGTCGGCCAGCACTATAGTGAACACGCTGACTGACGCGCCAGTCAGTCTCGATCTCCGAGCATCCGACGACACCCGACCGACAGGGGCGTGCAATGGCCATCGCGATGACCCCGACGCTGCCCGGGTCCGACTACTGCTCGCCGGCGATCTTCGACCTGGACTGCGAACGGATCCTCCACCGGCAGTGGTTCTACGCCGGCCGGGCCGAGCGCCTCGGCCATGTCGGCGACCGGCTCCTCGTCGACGTGGGCGGCGAGAGCATCCTCATCGTCCGCGACGCCGACGGCGAACTGCACGCCCACTACAACGTCTGCCGGCACCGCGGCTCGCAGCTCTGCGACGCATCGGGCAGCGGGTTCGGCGCCGCCATCACCTGCCCGTACCACGCCTGGAGCTATTCGCTCGACGGCCGGCTCGTCGCCACTCCCCGCGTCGGGAAGGACGAGCTCGACCGCGACCAGTTCCCGTTGCGGTCCGTCGCCGTCGAGGACTGGCAGGGGTTCCTCTTCGTCAACCTCGACGACGACCCGCCATCGGTCCGGGACTGGATCGCCGACCAGGACCCCTACGCCCTGGCCTACGAGCGCCTCGAGATGGACCGGCTGCGCATCGGCCACCGTTCCTCCTGCGAGGTCGCAGCCAACTGGAAGATCCTCATCGAGAACTACGCCGAGTGCCTGCACTGCCCCCAGGTGCACCCCGAACTGGTCAACATCATCCCGCTCCACAAGCAGGGCGACGTGATTGACTGGACCCGGACCGACGGTGGCACGTGGCTCGCTGAGGGCGCCGACAGCTTCTCGCTCGACGGCACGGCACCGCTGCCGGTGATATCCACGATGACCCCACAGGACGCCAACTCGTACCAGGCGTCGGGCCTCTACCCGAACCTGTTCCTCGACATCACCGGTACGTGCGTGATGGCCACGCAACTCACCCCGATGGGCCCCGACCACACACACGTCGAGATCGAGTACCTGTTCGACGCCGATGCGGTGGCGGCCGACGACTTCGACCCGAGTGCCGTCGTCGACTTCAGCGAACTGGTGCTGAGCCAGGACAACGAGGTGTGTGAGCGCACCCAGCGCGGTGTCAGCTCCCGATCGTTCGACCACGGCTACTTCGCCGAGAAGGACAGCCTCTGTGTCGAGTTCACCGAGCGCTACCTCGCCGACCGTGGCCCGGCCCCGGTCTGACATCGGCCATGGATCCGATCGGCCCCGATCGAAGGCTCGTCGTCAACCTCGAAGGGGACGACTGGCGGACCTTCGAGGTCGACGGCGCACCTTCGTCGGGCGAGACGATCCTCCAACTCGACGATTCGCAGCCGCTCGGCGTCGGCTTCCACGTCTATCGGATGGCCCCGGGCACCGAGACCACCCCGCACGAGCACACCGGCGACGAGCAGTACCTGGTGCTCGACGGCGACCTCATCGACCACGACGGCTTCGCCTACGGACCCGGCGACCTCGTCCTGCTGCGCCGCGGCACCCGTCACAACTCCAGGACGGTGGGTGGCTGCACCCTCGCCGTCCACATCGCCACCCCCGAACGAAACCTCACCGGCGATGTCTGAGAACCGGTCGAATCTCGCGTAGTTTGCGCGCGTGCTGCGCCCCATTCCCGAGCAGGCTGACGTGGTCGTCATCGGAGGAGGCGTGACCGGCGCGTCCTCGGCCTGGCGCCTGGCCGCAGCCGGCCTGGACGTCCTCGTGGTCGAGCGCCGCCCGGAACTCGGCTCGCTGACCACGCCGAAGTCGTTCGGGTCGATCCGCACCCAGTTCGGATCCCCGGGGCTCGTCGACCTCGCCACCGAGAGCCTCGACTTCTACCGGTCGGCCCACGAACACTTCGGGCCGGCCGCCGACGAACTCGACTTCTGCCAGCCCGGCTACCTCTATGTCACGACCAGGCCCGATCACCGGGACCGGATGCTGGAGGCGCTCGACCTGTATGCCTCGCTGGGCGTCCGATCCGAGCTCGTCGAGGGCGCCGAGCTGCGGGAGCGGTTCCCGTTCGTCGGTCCCGACGCCGCCATCGGCATATTCCACGCCGACGGAGGCTGGATCGACCCGGCGGCAGTCACCGGCTGCTTCGCCGACGCGGCGGCGGAACTCGGCGCTGGTTTCGCCACCGGAACCGAGGTGCACGGGATCGAGGTCGACGACGGTGCGGTGGTCGGCGTCTCGACCAGTCGTGGCCGGGTGGCTACCACGACGGTCGTCGACTGTGCAGGGCCGTTCGCCAACACGCTGCTCGAGCCGTTCGGCGTGCGCCTGCCCATCACCACCATCGCGAGGTACCGGGCGTTCCTGCCGTGCAACGGGTCCGGCATCGGCGGGGTCGCCGACGCACCGTTCACGATCAACATCGAGAACGGTGCCTACTGGCGGCCGGTCCCCGGCGGCGTCTGGCTCTCGCACGCCAACGCCGACGCCGATCCCAACGGCGACGCCAACGCCAACCGCGACGCCGACGCCA
>CAJXIS010000261.1 GCA_913054115.1 uncultured Acidimicrobiaceae bacterium
ACGCCAACACCCGCGAGTGGATCAAGAAGGCGATCCTGCTCGACGACCTCTACGTGTTCAACAACCCGTGGTCGGTGCAGTCGATGGAGAAGCAGACCTCCTACTGCGCCATGATGCGCCTCGGGCTCCCGATCCCCGAGACGTGGATGCTGCCGGCCAAGGAGTACGAGGAGAGCACCGACCTCGAACCGACGTTGCGGCAGTACGCCCGGCTCTTCGACCTCAAGACGATCGGCGACTCCCTGGGCTACCCGCTGTTCATGAAGCCCTACGACGGCGGGGGCTGGGTCGGGGTGTCGAAGGTCGACGACGCCGAAGGGCTCGAGACGGCCTACGACACCAGCGGCAAGTTCCTGATGCACCTCCAGAAGGGTGTGTCGCCCTATGAGCACTTCGTGCGCTGTGTCGGTGTCGGACCCCAGGTGCGGGTGATCGAATACGACCCCGAGGCTCCCCTCCATGCCCGCTACACGGACGACTTCGACCATCTCGACGACGCCGAGCTGGCCCAGATGCGTGCGGTCACGCTGACCATCAACGCCTTCTTCGGCTGGGACTTCAACTCCTGCGAGTGCCTGTCCAGGGACGGCACCTGGTACCCCATCGACTTCGCGAACCCGTGCCCCGATTCCCAGATCACCTCCCTGCACCGGCACTTCCCGTGGCTGGTGCTGGCGAAGATGCGGTGGGCGCTGTTCTGTGCGGCCACCAACCGTCCGTTCCGCAAGAACCTCGACTGGCAACCGTTCTTCGACATCGCCGACACCGATGCGAGCTACGCCGAGAAGCTCGAGGGCTATTCACGCCTGGCGGAGGAGCGCTTCGACACCGTGGCGTTCGAGGCGTTCTGCGACGAGCACCTGGGCCCCCTCGAGGAGGTCGCCTGGGAGTACTTCGGGAGCGACGCCGCCAGGTCCGCCGTCCGCGAGAAGGTGACCGCCCTGTATCCCGAGCACGAGATCGACGAGTTCACCGAACGCTTCTGGGCATCGATCCAGGTGTGGCGCGGGGAACAGCAGGCGCAGGCCGGATCATGAGCGACACGGCACGGGTGGCCGACTCCTGGCATTCGCCTCGCCTCGGGCGCGAGGTCGATGTCGTGCGATGGGGCGATGCGGGAACCCCGGTCCTCTTCTTCCCCACCGCTGCGGGCGACGCCGAGGAGGTCGAGCGGTTCCTGATGCTCGACGCCCTGGCCCCCCTGCTCGAAGCCGGACGCCTGCGGTTCTATTCGGTCGATTCCGTACCGGGTCAGGTGTGGCTCACGGAGGACAACTCCGTGCCCCACGCCACCCGGGTCCAGAACGCCTTCGACGAGTACGTGGCCGAGGAGCTGGTTCCGGCGATCCACGCGGACTGCGGGCAGGAGTCCGAGATCGTCGTCACCGGTGCGTCGATCGGCGCCTACAACGCACTGGCGGCGATCTGCCGCCACCCCGACCTGTTCTCCCACGCCATCTGCCTCTCGGGGACCTACGAGCTCTCGAAGTTCCTCGACGGCGAGATGGACGACACCTGGTATCGGGCCTCGCCGCTGCACTTCGTGCCCGACCTCCCCGAAGACGACCCCGTCCTGCAACGGCTGCGCCAGCGCTTCGTCCTCATCGCCCACGGAACCGGACGCTGGGAGAGCCCCGAGGAGTCGTGGAGCGTCGCCGCATGCCTGGGCGCCCGTGGCGTGCCGAACCGGGTCGACGAGTGGGGCGACGAGTGGGACCACGACTGGCCGGTGTGGCGCCAGATGCTGCCGCAGTTCCTGGACGAGATACTGCCGCATTGAGATCCGGGTCAGCTGCCCGGTTCGACACGCAGGGCGTGTGCCGGTCAGTATCCGCCGCCGAGTAGGAGCCGAACATTGGATAGCCACGGTCTGCGCGAGTCGCTCATGGTGCTGGCGCGCAACCATCACTGGGTCTGGTCGGCGTCCACCCGGGCGGTCTTCGACGCGCTCCCGGGGTCGTCGGCCCGGCGGCACCCGGTGCAGACGGTTGCCGCACTCGACGAGCCGCAACTCGAGGCGCTCTGCGCCGATGGCTGGCTCGTCGACCGGGTGTGTCGTCTGGTCGGCGAGCTGTCCGAGCTCGTCGCCGACGTTTCACCGACGCCGGACATCGCCTACTTCTCGCCCGAGTTCGGCATCAGCGACCTCGTCCCGCAGTACTCAGGCGGCCTTGGCGTGCTGGCCGGCGACCACCTCAAGGCGGCCAGCGACCTGCGGCTGTCGCTGGGTGCCGTTGGCCTCTTCTACCACCGGGGCTTCTTCCTCCAGGAGGTCGACGACGGGGTGCAGACCGAGCACTTCGAGACCTACGACGCACGCGACCTCGGCTGCGTCGACACCGGCGTCGAGGTCACGGTCCCGATCGCCGACCACGAGGTGTCGGCGCGGGTGTGGCGACTCGATGTCGGGCGGGTCCCGCTGCTGCTGCTCGACACCGACATCCCTGCCAACGACGACCACGACCGTGCGATCACCGACCGGCTCTACGGCGGCGATCGCCGCCACCGGCTCCGGCAGGAGATGGTCCTGGGCGTGGGCGGGGTCCGTGCGCTGCGCCAGCTGGGCTGGGCGCCTTCGGTCCACCACCTCAACGAGGGCCATGCGGGCTTCCTGATCCTCGAGTTGCTCGACGCCGGGATCCGGGACGGCCACTCGCTGGCATCGGCGCTCGACGCCATCCGGCCCGGCCTGGTCTTCACGACCCACACGCCGGTTCCGGCGGGCATCGAGCGCTTCGACGTCGACCTGGCAGCCGAGCACCTGGCCCCGTTCGCCGGGCGCTGGAGGCTCGACGTAGGCGAGCTGCTCGATCTCGGGATGACGCCCGACGACCGCTCCTCGTTCAACCTGGCGACCTTCTGCCTGCGTGCAGCAGGTCGCGCCAACGGCGTGTCGAAACTCCACGGCGAGGTGAGCCGCACGCTGTTCGCCGACGTGCCCGGCGGCCCGGAGATCATGTCGGTCACCAACGGGGTGCACGCCCGCACCTGGGTGGCCCCCCGGCTCCAGGAGGTCTTCGATGAGCACCTCGGTCCGGGATGGGCCGACGGGGGCGCCGATGCCTGGCAGCGGGTCGACCGGATCGGCGACCAGGCCATCCGGGATGTGCGACGTGCCGGCGCCGACGACCTGCGGGCGATGGTGGCTGACCGCATCGGCGCGGCCATCGACCCCGATGCCCTCATCATCGGCTTCGCACGCCGGTTCACCGCCTACAAGCGGGCGACGCTGCTGTTGCAGCACCCCGAGCGGCTCGGCGCACTGCTGGCCGACCCTGACCGGCCGGTGCAGTTCGTGTTCGCCGGCAAGGCCCACCCGGCCGACGACGGCGGCAAGGCGCTGATCGCCGCCATCGTCGCCTTCGGCGACTCCGACGCAGCCGTCGGTCGGTTCTTCTTCGTGCCCGGCTACGACATGGCTGTGGCCAGGGCCATGTACGCCGGCTGCGATGTCTGGCTGAACACCCCGGTGCGGTCCAGGGAGGCCTCGGGCACCAGCGGGGAGAAGTCGGCTCTCAACGGTGGCTTGAACTGTTCGGTCAGCGACGGGTGGTGGGACGAGATGGCCGATGGCCGCAACGGGTGGACGATCCCGGCGACCGACGGGTCCGACGATGACGACGACGACGTCGTCGCT
>CAJXIS010000262.1 GCA_913054115.1 uncultured Acidimicrobiaceae bacterium
ACCCCTTGGCGGCTTCGACGTCGAGGTCGCACGCGCCGCCGCCCTCGTCCCCGACCTGCCGATCGTCTGCCGGCCGGCGGTCAACGAGGAGCTCGGCGCCACCGCCGTCATGGGCAGCCAGCTGGCCGCCGAGCAGCCCGACTGCCGCTACGACGGCATCCTCGGCCTCTGGTACGGCAAGGCGCCCGGCCTCGACCGCGCCGGCGACGCCCTGCGCCACGCCGTGTTCGCCGGCACCTCGCGACACGGCGGCGCCGTCGCCATCGTGGGCGACGACCCGTCCGCCAAGAGCTCGACGCTGCCGTCGAGTTCCGACGCCACCCTCGTCGACCTCCACATGCCGATCCTCTATCCCGGCGACGTCCAGGAGGTGCTCGACCTGGGCCTGCATGCCGTGGCACTGAGCCGGATCACCGGCGTGTGGACCTCGCTCAAGATCGTCGCCGCCGTGGCCGACGGCAACGGCACCGTCGACCTGTCCGTCGACCGGGTCGTACCCGTCGTCCCCGACCTCACCATCGACGGCATACCGCACGTCCACCACCCGGACGGCAACCTGCTCACGCCGCACACGCTCGAACTGGAACGCGACTTCCGCCAGGTCCGGTCCGAGCTGGTCCTGCGCTACGCAGTGGCCAACCGGCTGAACCACACCACCGTCGACCCGCCCGACGCCTGGATCGGCATCGTCGCCTCGGGCTTCACCTACCACGAGCTGATCCACACGCTCGGGCGGCTGGGCCTCACCTCGTCCGAGGAGATCGCAGCGGCCGGCATCCGCCTGCTCCACTTCCGCCTGCCGGTGCCGTTCGACCCGTCGACGGTCCGGCGCTTCGCCCGGGGACTCGAGGAGATCGTGGTGGTCGAGGAGAAGAACCCGACCCTCGAATGGCTCGTCAAGGACGCCCTCTACGGCGGACCCGACCAGCCGCGGGTCGTCGGCAAGACCCATCCCGACGGGCGCACCCTGATGCCCAGCTACGGAATCCTCGACGCCGACGCAATCCTCGGTGGCCTGCGCGAGCGGCTGGCCGTGAGGCTGGCGGACCGGCTGGCACCGCTCCCCGCTCCCCCGGCGGAGCGCCGGACCATCCCCGTCTCGGTCGCCAGGGCGCCCTACTTCTGCTCCGGCTGCCCCCACAACTGGAGCACCAAGGTCCCCGACGACACGCTCGTCGGGGCAGGCATCGGCTGTCACGGGATGGTCATGCTCATGGACGCCGAACGGGTCGGGAACATCGCCGGGATCACCGCCATGGGCAGCGAGGGCACGCAGTGGATCGGCATGGCGCCCTTCCTCGAGCGCGAGCACTTCATCCAGAACCTGGGCGACGGCACGTTCTTCCACTCGGGCCAGCTGGCCATCCAGGCCGCCGTCGCCGCCGGCGTCAACATGACGTACAAGCTGCTCTACAACGGCACGGTCGCCATGACCGGCGGACAGGACGCTGTCGGCGGGGTCGGCGTCCCCCAGATCGCCACCATCCTGCTCGCCCACGGGGTCCGCCGGGTGCTCGTCACCACCGAGGACACCGGCCGCTACCGCAGGGGCGACCTCCCCGCCGGCGTCGACGTCTGGGACCGCACCCGGATGATCGAAGCCCAAGAGATGCTGGCCGAGGTCGAGGGGGTCACGGTGCTCATCCACGACCAGGCGTGTGCCGCCCAGACCCGACGCCTGCGCAAGCGCGGCAAGGTCGAGACCCCCGGCTTCCGGGTCACCATCAACCAGCGCCTCTGCGAGTCCTGTGGCGACTGCGGCCAGGTCAGCAACTGCCTGTCGCTGCAGACCGTCGACACGGTCCTCGGCCCGAAGACGGCCATCGACCAGGCCAGCTGCAACCTCGACGCCTCGTGCATCGAGGGCGACTGTCCGAGCTTCATCACCGTTGCCGTCGATCCCGATGCCTCGCCGGACGCACCGGCCCGCGACGTCGCGGTCGACGACCTGCCCGACCCCGAGACGGTCGTCGGCACCGACACGGTCGACATCCGCATGGCAGGCATCGGCGGCACCGGGGTGGTAACCGTCGCCCAGATCCTCGCCACGGCGGCCATGCTCGACGGCTTCGACGTGCGCGGCCTCGACCAGACCGGGCTCTCCCAGAAGGCCGGCCCGGTCGTGAGCGACCTGCGGCTCTCGCGCTCCGGCCCGCGGGCCTCGAACCTCGTCAGCGAGGGCGGCGCCGACGTGATCCTGGCGTTCGACCTGCTCGTCGGCACCACGGAGCAGACGCTGCACGCCGCCGGCCCCGAGCGCACGGTGATGGTCGCCTCGACCACCGCCACGCCCACCGGCTCGATGATCGGCCACCCCGAGATCGCCTACCCGGACCTCGAGGACCTGTCGGCCCTGGCGGCGCAACGCACACGGTCCGACCTCAACCGGTTCGCCGACACCACCTCGCTGGCCAGGGGCCTCGTCGGCAGCGCCGCACAGGCCAACGTGCTCCTGCTGGGCGTGGCCGTCCAGGCGGGCACCATCCCGGTCGACCCCGACACCATCGAGCGGGCCATCGAGCTCAACGGCGTGGCGGTCGACGTCAACCGGGCCGCCTTCCGCTGGGGCCGGCGCTGGGCGGTCGAGCCCGATGTCGTCGAGGCACGGGTGGAGGCGGCGGCTGCCGACCCGGCCGTCGTCGTCGTCCCGACCCTGACCCCCGCACTCGACGAGCGCGTGACGGCGCTCGATGCCGCCACCGGGCTCGGCGGGCTGCTCACCACGCTGGCCGGCGACCTCGTCGGGTTCGGCGGCACCAGCTGCGCCGACGGGTTCCTCACGGTCGTCGCCGCGACCGCCGATGCCGAGGCGGCGGCGGTACCCGGCTCCACCCGCCTGACCGAGGCCGTCGCCAGGGGGCTCCACAAGCTGACCGCCTACAAGGACGAGTACGAGGTGGCGCGACTTCTCATCGGGCCAGAGGCACGGGCGGCCGCAGCGGCACTGGGCGGCCCGGGAGCGAAGGCCACCTGGCACCTCCACCCGCCGATGCTGGCCGGCCTCGGCATGACCCGCAAGCTCCGGATCCCCGCCGCACTGGGCCGACCGGCCATGCACCTGCTGGCCCGTGGACGGTTCCTGCGGGGGACGGCGTTCGACCCGTTCGGGCGCACCGGGGTCCGGCGGCTCGAACGGCAGCTGGTCGCCGCCTACCGGGAGGCCGTCGACACGATCCTTGCCGGCCTGACAGCGGCGAACCTGGACGAGGCCGTCGCCATCGCCGAACTGGCGATGGACGTGCGCGGCTACGAGGCGCTCAAGCTGGAACGGGGCGGGGTGTTCCTCGCCGAAACGGCCGAACGCGTCGGCCGCTACGCCTCTTCGGCCAGGTAGGACTCGAGGGAGTCGTCCATCGCCTCGATCCACGGGGTGTGGTGCACCGGCGCCATGGTGCCGGTGAGCGTCGACCGGAAGCCCTTGAGCAGTGTTGGCATCGACGGTGTCGAGCCCGTGGTCCTGCAGCCCATAGGCACGAATCTTGTTGGCCAGACCGATTCCTCGGCCTTCGTGTCCTCGCAAGTAGACCACAACACCGAGTCGGCCCGCTTCGCCTTCGGCAGCGATCGCTCGCCGCGCCGCGTCGAGCTGTCTGCCGCAATCACATTTGGCCGACCCGAGGGCGTCGCCGGT
>CAJXIS010000263.1 GCA_913054115.1 uncultured Acidimicrobiaceae bacterium
GCTGGTACCCTGTGCCGGGTTCGGTCCACGTCGGCTTCGGCGGGACCGAACGGAAGGGCAGTGGCTCAATTGGCAGAGCACCGGTCTCCAAAACCGGCGGTTGAGGGTTCGAGTCCCTCCTGCCCTGCGATTCCTCCGGCGGCAACCGTCCCGCGACATCGTCTGCGAGGAGTACGCGGCCGGAACCGACCGTAGGCTGACCGACCGACCGACCATCCTCCCCATTCCTGAAGGCCCTCCCCATGTCCATGAATCGCGAACAGAGGCGCATGATGCAGCGCCAGGGCGAGGTCGATGCCGACGGAGAGCCGATCCGCACCCGCCGCGAATCCCCGCAGCAGCGGCCCAAGGAAGAGCGCACCAGCCCGCTCCAGTTCATCCGGGAATGCCGGGCCGAACTCCGCAAGGTCGCCTGGCCGACACGTTCCGAAACCCTCAACTACACGATCGTCGTCGTGATCACCATCACGGTGGTCACGAGCCTGGTCGCCGGCCTCGACTGGCTGTTCTCCAACTCCGTCCTCGAACTGTTTGACGTCTGATGAGCATCAACGAAGAAACCGAAATCACCATCCAGGACGCCGCCGATCTGCTGCCCACCGGCACGGTCGACCCAACGGTGACCGAGGCCGACCCGACCAGCTTCGAGCCGGTCGACGAGCCGGCACCGGCCGTCGACGAGGCCCCCGTCGTCATCGGAGAGGACGAGCTCTTCGACGAGGAGGCCGAGGACCGACCGCCGGTCGAGAGCCCCTACGACCGACCCGGCAAGTGGTTCGTCGTGCACACGCAGTCGGGCTACGAGAAGAAGGTCCGCAAGAACCTCGAGGCACGCATCGCCTCGATGCACCTCGAGGACCTGATCTACGAGGTCGTCATTCCGATGGAAGACGTCGTCGAGTTCCGCGGCGGCCGCAAGGTGACCGTGTCGAAGAAGATGTTCCCCGGCTACCTGCTCGTCCGCTGCCACCTGGACGACACCAGTTGGTCCGCCGTGCGCGACACACCGGGCATCGGCAACTTCGTCGGCTCCGGTGGCAAGCCACTGCCCCTCGGACGCCGCGAGGTCGAGACCTTCCTGCAGGACCCCGACGAGGACAGCCCCGATTCGCCCCGCAAGACCCGGGCCCGCTTCGGATTCGACGAGGGCGAGACGGTGCGGGTCAAGGAAGGCCCGTTCGCCGACTTCTCCGGAGAGATCATCGAGATCAACGAAGACCAGCTCAAGGTCAAGGTGCTGGTCAACATCTTCGGTCGAGAGACCCCGGTCGAACTCGAGTTCTCCCAGGTGGCCCAGCTCTAGGCATACCCCGACGGCCGCCACGCTGGCGGGTAGCGGGTTGGCAAAGACCCGCACCCCGACCAGACTTGGTCGTTCGCATGAGCCGGCGTGGACCCACGTCGGTACCGATCCCCGAGAAATGAAGCGAGTCCCGGAACATGGCGAAGACCAAGCCCATCGCCGCAGTCGTCAAGATCCAGATCCCCGCCGGCGCAGCGTCGCCGGCCCCGCCCGTGGGTACCGCCCTGGGGCCCCACGGTGTGGCGATCATGGACTTCTGCAAGGAGTACAACGCACGGACCGAGGACAAGCGCGGCCAGATCATCCCCGTCGACATCACCATCTACGAGGACCGCTCGTTCTCGTTCGTGACCAAGACGCCGCCCACCTCCTTCCTGGTCCGGCAGGCCGCCGGCCTCGACAAGGGTTCACAGAACCCGGGTCGGGAGGAAGCCGGTTCGATCACCTGGACCCAGGTGGCCGAGATCGCCGAGGTCAAGATGCCCGACCTCAACGCCATCGACACCGAAGGCGCCAAGATGCAGATCGCCGGCACCGCCCGCAGCATGGGCATCTCGGTCGTCTGACCGGCACCACGCACGACCTCACGACCGAAACACAACCGAACGCAGCGGCCATCCACACGGATGGTTCCGGGACGGGAGAGGACCTCGCTCCGCCGGCGACAACCGCGACACCGAGGGAGCCAGGAGAAATGGCGAAATGTCAAAGGGAAAGCGGCACACGGATGCCGTTGCACGATTCGACCGGGACCACCAGCACGAGGCCCACGAGGCCCTCGAACTGGTGAAGGGCTTCCCGGGCGCCAAGTTCGATGAGAGCATCGACGTGGCGATCCGCCTGGGTGTCGATCCCCGCAAGTCCGAAGAGATGATCCGCGGCACGGTGGCGTTGCCGTCCGGCACCGGCAAGGACGTCCGCGTGGCGGTCTTCGCCCAGGGTGCCGCCGCCACCGCCGCCCGTGAGGCCGGCGCCGACTTCGTGGGCGCCGACGACCTCGCCGCCGAGGTCGAGGGCGGGATGGTCGCCTTCGACGTGGCCATCGCCTCCCCCGACATGATGCCCACGGTCGGCAAGTTGGGTCGGGTGCTCGGTCCCCGCGGCCTGATGCCCAACCCCAAGACCGGCACCGTCACCGACGACGTCGCAAAGGCCGTCGAGGAGTTCAAGGGCGGCAAGGTCGAGTTCCGCACCGACCGGTACGGCAACGTCCATGTCCCGATCGGCAAGGTCGGCTTCGAGACCGAGGCCGTCCACGCCAACCTGCGTGCGGTGCTCGACGAACTGATGCGCATGAAGCCGTCGACGGCCAAGGGCCGGTTCATCCGGAAGGTCTCCGTCTCGTCGACGATGGGACCCGGCGTTCGCGTCGATCCGGCACTCATCAGCGAGTAGCACATTGGCAGGTTGGGGCGCCCCGGCGCGCCGGTAGCCTGTCGCCACAATCGAATCGTTCACCGAAGACCTCGCGGTTGTGCCCCAGCGGCACAGAACGAGTCCCGTTCCCCGGCAATCCGGGGGATGTGACCGCCGGAGCAGGAGAGCCTCGGAATCGGTCCGGACCAACGTGTCCGTCGTCGGTCCTCGGTGTGCGACCCCGATCCGCCACGGCGGCATCGGACCCATCAGCAGGATCAGATCCGAGGAGGTGAACGAGCGTGTCGAACGTGAAGGAAGCCCGGGCCGAAAAGGTCGCAGTCGTCGACGAGGTTCGTGAGCGACTGTCATCGACCGAAGCCGTCGTCCTGACCGAATACCGCGGTCTGGACGTCCCCGCTCTCGCCGAGTTGCGTCGCGCCCTGCGCGACGCCGGCGGCGAGTACAAGATCTACAAGAACACCCTGGTGCGGTTCGCCGTCCGGGAGCTGGGCCTCGACCTCGAGGATCTGCTCACCGGGCCGACGGCGCTGGCCTTCGTGGCAGAGCGCGAGGACGGCACGTCCGGTGACCCGGTCTCGGTGGCCAAGGCGCTGCGCGAGTTCGCCAAGGACCACGAGAGCCTGCTGATCAAGGGCGGCCTGCTCGAGGGCAAGCGCCTGACCTCCGAGGAGATCGACGTCCTGGCCCAGATCGCCCCACGCGAAGTTCTGTTGGCGCAGTTGGCCGGTGCCATGGCCGCACCGATGCAGCAGTTCGCCGGTCTCCTGCAGGCGCTGCCGCAGAACATGGCGTACGCCCTCAAGGCACTGATCGAAGAACGGGGCGGCGTGGTCGCCCCGGTTGAAGATGATGCGACCGAGGCTGCTGTGGATGACGCGGCTGCCCCGGTTGAAGATGATGCGACCGAGGCTGCTGTGGATGACGCGGCTGCCCCGG
>CAJXIS010000264.1 GCA_913054115.1 uncultured Acidimicrobiaceae bacterium
AGACGACGTCGAGCCCCGTCGCCACCACACCGATCGGAGGCGCTCCCCCTGCGGCGAGCGCCCCTGCGTGGGCGGCGCCATCGATGCCGAGTGCCAATCCGGAGACCACGGCCACCCCCGCCGCTGCCAGGGCGCCCCCCAGCTCCGTGGCCACATCCCGCCCGTACCGGGTGCAGCGACGTGTGCCGACGACGGCCACACGGGACGGAACGGCAACCGCGTCGACCCGTCCGACGGCGAACAGCACGGGGGCCGGCTCGGGGTCGTCGAGCAGGCACCGGGGGTACGCATCGTCGCCATGGGCGATGACCTCGAGGCCGGCGTTCAGGGTGGCCGACCAGACGAGTTCCGGATCGATGTCGCGGGCAGCCCTCGCCCATTCGCCGGTCAGGGCTCCCACCCGGCCGCCCACCACGGCGGCCACCTCGGCCAGTGGCCTGCCGGAACAGACCGCTGCCCATGCCTCGGCCGGCGATCGGCCGTCGAGCAGGGCGCCGAGTCGGCGGGGCCCCATCGCCGGCAGGCAGAGGAGGGCGGTCAGCCAGCCGGCATCAGGGAGAGCGGCGCCATGGGCCACGACGGCGTCAGCGGATGCCATGGCCGACGGGACGGAACGGGTCGATGCGGAGGCTGAGGGCCGTGTCGACGAGGTCGGGACCGATCGGACCGTCGCGACCGGTGAGGTCGGCGATCGTGAGCGCCACGGTGCGGATCCGGTGCAGGCCCCTGGCGCTGAGGCGTCCTGCATGCAGGGTCGCCTCGAGGAGCCGGGTGGCCTCGGGCGACAGCGGCGCTGCTGCCGTCAGTGCCGTGGCATCCAGTTCGACGTTGGCGGTCACGCCCCGGGCACGGGCCCGTTCCCTGGCGGCGGCGACACGTTCGGCAACGGCCGACGAGCGCTCGCCCGCTCGGTCGCCGAGCAGTTCGACGGGCTCGGGCCGGTCGACTTCGATTCGTAGGTCGAAGCGGTCGAGCAGGGGCCCCGAGACCCGACGCAGGTACTTGAGCCGCACATGTTCCGGGCAACGGCACCCACCGGGTGCGCCCGACCCACCACAGGGACAGGGGTTCATGGCCGCCACGAGCAGGACGCGGGCCGGATAGTCGGCGCTGCCCGCAACCCTGCTGATCTGGACGGTGCCGTCCTCGAGCGGCTGGCGCAGGGCATCGAGCACCTTGGGGGCGAACTCGCCCAGCTCGTCGAGGAACAGGACTCCGCCATGCGCCAGGCTGATCTCGCCGGGGCGCATGGCGGCGCTGCCGCCTCCCACCAGTGCCGCCGCCGATGCCCCATGGTGGGGGGACCGCCAGGGTGGCCGCCGGAACAGCCCCCCGGTTGGCAATGCCTCGCCGGCTGCCGAGCGGATGCGGGACACCTCGAGGGCCTGCTCGCCGGTCAGGTCGGGCAGCAGGCCCGGCAGGCGCCTCGCCAGCATGCTCTTGCCCGCACCCGGCGGACCGATCAGCAGGATGTGATGGGCCCCGGCGGCCGAGACCTCGAGGGCGAATCGGGCCATGCGCTGGCCCCGGACATCGACGAGGTCGGGTTCGTCGAAGGCCACGGACTCGACGATGGATGTCCCAGCCTCGGGCCATGGCTCCTCACCCCGCAGTGCGAGAACCAGGGTGCGAAGGTCGGGAATGGGACGGACGACGATGGGGGTGACGAGGCGGGCCTCGTCGGCGTTGCCGGGCGCCACGACCACGATGCTGGCTTCGATCGCATCGACGAGGGGAAGCGCCCCGGGAATCGGCCTCACCGAGCCGTCGAGGCCGAGCTCGCCCAGAAAGGCGATGTCCTCGATCGAGGCCGGTTCGACCTCGCCGCAGGCCACCAGCAGGCCCACGGCCATCGGAAGGTCGAGGACTGCGCCGGCCTTGGGGACGCCGGTGGGCGCCAGGTTGACGGTGATGCGACGGGACGGCCAGGCCAATCCGCTCGAGACGAGTGCGGCCCGGACCCGGTCGCGGGCCTCCTTGCAGGAAGCATCGGGAAGGCCGACGACGTTGAAGGTCGGCAGGCCGTTGTCGACGTGGACCTCGACCCGGACGGGATGGCCGCGCACCCCGAGCAGGGTGGCGGCATGAACGGTTGCGAGCACGAATCCTCCCGGATGATTCGGTCGTCCGGGAGCCGCTGGGCGGTCCCCGTCCGGCCGGGGTGGGAGGAGTCGTCAACCGCCGACTCCGAGCGTCGCCACCGAGCGTAGGGGCATCCGGTGACAACCACCACGGGCACGCGCCTCGGGAATCGCGAATTGTCGTCCCCGAGGTGCCGCCTCCCCGGCCGACGTTCTGCCCGCTACTCCTCGGATTCCTCGGTCGACGACGAACCGCTGGTCGAGCATGACTCGTTCGAGATCGTTCCCGACTCCATCACCGTGTTGCAGAAGATCGCCCCCACCAGGATGGTGCCCGTGAGGTCGGCGTTGACGAGGATGGCGTTGGTGAGGTCGGCACCGGTCAGGTTGGCGTTGATCAGGCTGGCCTCGGTCAGGTCGACGCTGACCAGGATGGCGCTCGACAGGTCCACGCCGGTCAGGTCGGCGTTGATCAGGCTGGCACCCCGCAGGTTGGCCGCCGTCATCACGGCACCGGTCAAGCCGGCGTAGAACAGGCTCGCCCCCATCAGGTTGGCGCCGGTCAGGTCCGAGGCGTCAAGACGGGCGCGGTAGAGGTTCGCCCCTGCCAACTGGGCGCCGGCCAGGTTCGTGAACTTCAACTGGGCGCCGGCGCAATCGGCCAATGGCTCGATGACACACTCGGAGACCGCTCCACCGTCGATGACCGTCTGGCCCTCGTCGTTGACCGACGTCGTCGTCTCGACCACAGTCGTCGTGGTCGTCGTGGTCGTCGTGGTGGTCGTGGTCGCCTCCGTGGTCGTGGTCGCCTCCGTGGTCGTGGTCGCCTCTGTGGTCGTGGCCACGTCAGCGGTCGTCGTCGTGGTCGTGGCCGCGTCTTCACCACCATCGCCGCCTCCCCCGCCGCAGCCTCCGGCGATCACGGCCAACGCCACGATGCCACTCCCGAGTCGTTGTCGCATGCTTTGCATCTGCCCGCTCCTCCGCTAGCCGTCCAACACCGCCAGCGCATCGTCCATCAGTGAACTGATGACGATTGCACCGACCGTGTCCTCGTTTTCCGTTGCCGCTACTACCGCCGCCTCGAGGTCGAGAACCAGCTCGAAGACGGCGCTGCTCACCGTGGCCTGCCCCCGGAGGTCCTCGGTCGCCTTCGCCGCGGCCAACTGGACGGCGAGGGCGTCGATCGCTGCGCTCACGCCGGAGGCCTGTGCCGTGCTGAAGCCACCCTCTGAGGTGATCTCCTCGACCCCGACGCTCTCGAGGAGCGCCGCCGCCGCCTCGTCCACGACCGCTGCAGTGGATGTGGCCTCACCAGCTGCGTCGAGATCCTCGTCCGGGCTCCACACGGTCTCGGTGCCGTCCTCGTCGGTGGTCAGGATGCTGCCGTCGGGGTTGACGGTCCGCGTGGTCGTGTCGCCGTCGGCCGTTGTCAGGGTGGTGTCACCGGTGGGTTCCCAGCCGGCCTCCTCACCGCTGTCGGTGCTGGCGACGGTCGAACCGTCTG
>CAJXIS010000265.1 GCA_913054115.1 uncultured Acidimicrobiaceae bacterium
CCGGGACAGGACCCACGACCTCCTGGATGCGACCGGGGCCGTCCATCGGTTCCAGTCGCCACCAACCGGCCGGTCCGATCATCGCCCGGTACGAGCCGTCGACCGGCGGGACCACCTCGACCCGGCCCCACGCCTTGCGATCGACGGCGACGGGTACGGCGCGGCCCGTCCGGTCCCTGACCACTGCATGCACCGGTTCGGCGACCGTATTGCGAAATACCGTGACAGAACGGTTCAGTCCCTCGATCCGCTCGAGGTCCAACTGCCGGGTGAGCGCCGCGAGGAGCTCGTCGGGTGGCGGCGGCTCGACCGCCGCGTAGGGCGCTGCGGTGCTGCGCTCGACGACCACGAGATGGGCGATCCCCCAGGTGGCGACCTCATCGCCGAGTCGGCTGGTCCGGCCTTCGAGGACCTCGAGCATGGCGGTGCGCACCTGTTCGAGCGCCGGACCGTCACCTTCGCGGTACGGCGCCTGGTCGAGCAGGCTGGGAGGGCCGTCGGTCAGCGCCATCGCCAGGCCGTCGTCCAGCCTGATCCCTGCCGCAGGGAGGATCGACGGCTCTCCCAACCACAACACGCGGCCTATGCCGCCACGCGACTCGTCGTAGGCGGCACCCGCCTCGCTACCGAAGATCGGCAGGGAGGCGTCGAGTCCACGCGGCGGCAGGCCCCAGCGACCGTCGATCGACGAGGTCACCACCGGTGCGACGACCACGAGCATCGCCAATGCGGCGACGGGTGGCAGGAGGTGGCGCCAACCGAAGGCCCGATCGAAGATCCCCGCTCCCATGGATGCTGCGCCGACGGCCGCAGCCCAGGAGAGGCCCAGCGCAGCGGGAACGAGCAGCAGTTCGGCCGCCGGCATCGAATCCGACCACCAACCCTGGTCGAACACCCAGGCCAGACCAAAGCCGCCGGCGGCGACGGTCCACGCCCTGATCACCAGGGCGAGGCGCCAACCGGTTGCCGTGAGGAGTGCCAGCACGGGAATGACGAGCAGCGCCCAGCCCCATCGACCGGCGCCGAAGGAACCCGTGTCGAAGCGGAGGATGGCAAAGATGCCGAGGTCGGCGGGCGCCCAGGTTCCGGGTTCGATGAATGCCGCCACGAGGTCGCCGCCCGGAAGGCGATCCAACCTCGGCAGTTGCAGCAGGGCCGCCACGACCGCCGATCCGGCCGTCACCAACAGCATCCGCGGAACACCGGCAATGCTGCCGGCCAGGAGGCTGCCCACGGCAAGTCCGGCCACGACGACCCCGGCGAGCACGACGATGGTCGGTTCCAGGCCGATGGCCACCGCCAGCACGAGCCCGGCGACGAGCACCTCGCCCCACAGGCCTCGCAGGCGGATGCCCTGCCCCGGATCGCCGCCCCTCCGACCGTACGGCACGACACCCTGCGCCACCGCCATCCGGTGTGCGACCCATGGCAGGGCCGCATAGGCCGCCAGGGGCGCCAGCCGCCCTTCGACCAGGGAGTTGTAGGGCAACGGAACCGCCAGATAGGTGAGAACTGCGACCGCTCTCGACCGACCGCCTCCGATGGGTCGCATCAGGCGCCAGACCCCGACGGCTCCGACCGGGAACGCCGACAGCACCGCGACGGCGAGCAGGATGTCGCCACCCCACGGGAACACCTGGGCGACGAGACCGAGGCTTGCGATTCCCTCGGTCGGTGACGAGGCGATACCCCCTCCGGTGGGCCGCCAACCGTCCCACCAGGACCTCACCAGGTCGAACGGATCTGCGGGAAGCCCCTGGAACCTCCCGATGGCCGGCAGGCCCCTCGTCAACAGGTGCCGCGACCCGAACCCCAGCACCGTTCCTCCGACGAGCAGCGCAATGCCACCCGGCCCCAGCAGCGCCGACCACAGATGGTGCAGCCTGAGGCGGCTGGGCGCCTCGGAACCGGTGCCGACCGAGGCTCCACCGGTGACCGCCCGGTGGAAGGAACGGTGCGGGACATCGTGGCGCACGTACAACCGGGCCTGGTCACCACCGAAGTGGTGATCGACCAGGGAGCGTCGGGCCCTGGCGGAACCCAGCCTGCGCAGGTTCCACGGCCACGCGGCGATCAGGCCCCTGACGTGTCGGAAGCGGCCGGTGAGGAGCCCGTAGGCGACACCCAGAAGGGTTGCCAGCAGCAGTTCCGCCACTGCGACGCCCCGATGTACCGGATCCTGGTTGACGAGCGTCGTGCGCAGCTTGTGGCGTGGCCTGAGCCGTCGGGGGTCGGTCCGGCGTCGCCGGGTCCGCCGACCGCCGACGCTCCTGCCGACGGCGGTCGGTGCCGTCAGCACCAAGGCTCCTGCAAGGCGGGCGCGCCAGCAGAGTTCCAGCGAGCAGTCGAGGAAGCGGATCTCGGGGTCGAAGCCACCGACCGCCTCGAACAGGTCGCTGCGGACCAGCAGGGCCGAATCAGTGGTGGCGAATACCTCGCGGTCTGCGTCGTACTGGCCCTGGTCGAGTTCGCCGGGATCGAAGCGTGGGACCGCCGCTCCGTACCGGTCGACCCAGGAGCCCATGTCCTCGAGGTGGCGGGGATCCGACCCGTCGAGCACCTTCGGTCCGACCACGCCGGCGTTCGCCTCGAGCGCACACTCGACCATGCGCCGGACGGCTGTTCCGTCGAGGACGAGGTCGTCGTGGAGGAAGAGGTGGAAGGCTCCGGCGCCCCGACGTCCCAGGACGATGTTCGCCGCCTCACCGAATCCGGGATCGCCAGGAGCCGTGGCGACCTCGGCCCATGGCAGGACGGCCGCCACGCGTTCGGCCAGGCCCTTGCGGCGGCCGGCATCGACCACCAGCACCTCGAGGCCGCTGTGGTCCTGGGCGCCGATCGCCGCCAGGACGTCCTCGAACCATTCGCCGGGATCGTGGGCGACGAGCACCATGCGGACGAGTGGTATCGCCGGCGTGGTTCCCGGGCCCTCCGCGGCCGGGTCTCCGGTGCGCTGCCGGCCGTCAGTCTGGTCGGTGTCCACGGTGCCCGGACCCTAGTCCCGGGCGCCTCCACCATCGGCGCAGCGGGGACGGCGGTCTAGGGTGCGATCGTGCACCCACAGGACCTCAGTTGCCGCCCGTGAAGGCGCTCGTGACCGGTGCCTCGGGGTTCGTCGGAGGGTACCTGGTCGCCCATCTCCGCGACTGCGGTGACGAGGTCGTGCCGACCGACCGTTCCGACGGCGGCCCGGACCTGCTCGATGCCGAGGGGTTCGCGGCGCTGGTCGCCGCAGTGCGACCCGATGTCGTCTACCACCTCGCCGGCCAGGCCGACGTTGGTCGTTCCTGGTCGGCGCCCGTGGAGACGCTGCGGGCGAACGTGGAGGGCACCTACAACGTGCTCGCAGCAGCCCGCACCGCGAACGTCGACCGTGTGGTCACCGTGACCAGCGCTGACATCTACGGGCTCGTGGCGCCGGAGGACCTCCCGCTCACCGAGTCGGCTCCGATCCGCCCGGTCTCCCCGTATGCGGCGAGCAAGGCGGCCGCCGACGTCGTCGCGTTGCAGGCCCACCTGGGCCACGGCCAGCACGTCGTCCGGGCACGAACGTTTAACCATCTCGGGCCGGGTCAGAG
>CAJXIS010000266.1 GCA_913054115.1 uncultured Acidimicrobiaceae bacterium
CCCGGGCCCCGGCGGTCGTCCACCAGCCGATGGCGGCGGCGGCGCGCCGGGCATTGACCGCAGACAGGCCGACCTCGCCGAGCACCCGGTCATCGACATCGACGACCACCAGGTCCAGGGCCAGCCCGTGTCGGCGACGCTCTCCCCCACCGGCGATCCAGTGTTCCGCATGTTCGATCGTCGGGTCGTCGGGAACCGGCAGCCTCCGGGCGATCTCGATGTCGGCCCATGCGGCGACGAGTGCGGGGGCATCGCCGGTGGTCCAGGAGCGCAGGGTGATCCCGGCACCGACATCGTGCAGTTGCGGATCGGGGAGCGGGAGGCCGCCTTCCGGGAGCCGCCAGATGTTCACGCCTCGTCGGGCGGCCATGCCTGTCCGGTGCTCACGTCTCGTCGAGGACGGGCCGGTACTCCTCGGCGAGTCGAGACATCACGCCGTTCACGAACCTGCCGGAACGCTCGGTCGAGTAGTCGCCTGCCAGCTCGACGACCTCGGTCAGGATGGCCTCGGTCGGCACATCCGGGCGATGGAGCAGCTCGAAGACCGCCATGCGGAGCAACATCCGGTCGATCGCCGGCATCCGGTCCGTACGCCAGCCCTCGGAATAGGAGTTGATCACCTCGTCGAGTTCCCCGGCATGGTCGGCCACGCCCCGGACGAGGTCGTCGGCGTAGGCGGGAGGAGGCACCGGCTGGGCCTCCAGGACCCCGGTGATGTCCTCGCCGCGGCGTTCTGCTGCATAGAGGATGCCGAGCGCTGTCTCGCGGGCCTCCCTGCGGGACCCGATGCCCCCACCCGGCTCGCCGCCCTCGTGTGCTCCGGCCATGGTCCGAACCAGTGTCTCCGGTCAGCCCCGGCTCAGGTACTCGCCCGAGCGGGTGTCGACCTTGATCGTCTCGCCCAGCTCGATGAACAACGGGACCTGGACGACGAGGCCCGTCTCGAGCGTGGCCGGCTTGCGGGCGCCGGACACACGGTCGCCCTGCAGGCCCGGCTCCGTCTCGGTGATGACCAACTCGACGGCTGCCGGCAGCTCGACCCCGATCACCTCGGTGCCGAACATCAACATGAGCGGAGCGCTGCCGTCGACGAGGAAGTCGGCGGCAGAACCGAGTGCCTCCGGAGAGATCGAGAGCTGTTCGTAGGTCTCGTTGTCCATGAAGACGAAGTCGGAGCCATCGCGGTACAGGTACTGCATCGAGCGCTTGTCGATCATCGCCCGCTGAACCTTCTCGCCGGCCCGGAAGGTCCGGTCGACGGTGCTGCCGGACCGGACGTTGCGCAGGGTCGTCCGCACGAAGGCGTGCCCCTTGCCGGGCTTCACGTGCTGGAACTCGACGACCGTGAAGAGCCCTTCGCCGATTTCGAGGGTCATGCCGTTCTTGAGGTCGTTCGTGGTGATGGTCGCCATGTCGTCCTCCGTGGGCGTTCAGTCGGCCTTGGGCGCACGGGTGAGCGCACGGTGGCCGTCGGCGGTGACGAGCACGGTGTCCTCCCAGCGGACCCCGCCCAGACCGGTGAGGTAGACGCCCGGCTCGACGGTGACGACGTGACCGGTGCGCAGGGTACCAGTGGCCGATCCCGACAGGGCCGGGGCCTCGTGGATGTCGAGGCCCACCCCGTGGCCCGTGCCGTGGATGAAGGCGTCGGCCAGTCCGGCAGCGGCGAGCACGCCGCGACAGGCGGCGTCGACCTCCGCAAGGGGCACGCCGTCGGCCACGCAGGCAAGTCCTGCCGCCTGTGCCTCGCGGACGGCATCGCGCAACTCGTCCTCGCGGCCTCCTGACGGGCCTCCCACACGGAAGGAACGGGTCATGTCGGAGCGGTAGCCGTCGACGACGGCACCGAAGTCGCAGACGACGAGGTCGCCCTGCCCGAGGGTCCGGTCGGTGGGTCGGGCATGGGGCAGGGCGCTGTTGGAGCCGGTGGCGACGATCGTCTCGAAGGCACGGTCGTCGGCGCCACGGGTGCGGATGCCGTGGTCGATGGCTGCCGCGAGGTCGCGCTCGCTGACCCCGGCGACGAGCAACTCGACAGAATCGGCGAGGGCAGCATCGGCGATGGCCGCCGCCGCCTCGATCCGTGCGACCTCGCCCGCATCCTTGACCTGCCGGAGCTCCTCGACCAGCCCCTCGGTGGGCACCAGGTCGGCCCCCTCGAACCAGCCCGCCAGGCGGCGCTGTTCGGCCCAGGTCACCGAACCGGCCTCCAGGCCCACCCGGTCGGAGCCGTGGAGGCGGTCGACGACGAGCGAACGGCGGTCCGTGCCGGCGATGGCGACCTCGGTGCCCGAGTCGGCGACCTGCGGCGGCGCCTGTTCGGCGTAGCGGCCGTCGGTGACCAGCAGTGCTGCGTCGGCGGTCACGAGCAGCTCCCCCGCCGAGCCCGTGAAACCCGTGAGATAGCGGATGTTGGTGAGGTTCGTGACGACGAGCGCCTCGACACCGGCACCGTCGAAGCCGGCCCGGAGGCCGTCGAGCCGCCCGGCCAGCGCCATCGGGGGGAGGCCGCCGGTCAACGGCCCAGCAGCGTCGCCACCGCCTGCACCGCCAGCCGGTAGCCGTCGGCCCCGAGTCCGGCGATCGTCCCTGAGGCCACGGGTGCCACGACCGAGGTGTGCCGCCACGGCTCGCGGGCCGCCGGATTGGAGAGGTGTACCTCGATGATCGGACCCTCGAATGCGGCCAGGGCGTCGTGGATGGCCCAGGCGTAGTGGGTGAACGCACCGGGGTTGACCACGATCGCGGCGCACCTCCCCCGGGCCGCGTGGATCGCGTCGACCAGCTCGCCCTCGTGGTTCGACTGCAGGTGCTCGACGTCTAGCCCGTGTTCGGCCGCGGCCGCTTCGACCACTGCCACGTGGTCGGCCAGCGTCTCGCTGCCGTACACCTCGGGCTGGCGTTCACCCAGCAGGTTCAGGTTGGGACCGGAAAGGACCAGCAGGGTCTGGTTCGGCATGGTGGCTCCTCTGGCTCCTGTGACTCGATCGTTGCTCAGCGTGCGCAGGCGAGGACCTGCTCGACCAGCGACTCTTCCACCCCGGCGACCACCTCGACGCCATCCGGGCCGTCGAGTACGAACGTCAGGCCGTCGATGGCCTTCTTGTCCCGACCCATGGCGGCCAGCAGCTCCGCGTCGTCGGCGTCCTCGGGGATGCAGGTGGGCAGCCCGTAGCCCTCGACGATCCGACGGTGTTCGGCCACCCGCTCGTCGTCGATGCGACCCAGTGCCCGCCCGAGTTCTGCGGCGTAGACCAGCCCGATGGCCACGGCCTCGCCGTGGCGCAACCCGTAGCCGCCGGTCGTCTCGAGGGCGTGTCCGAGCGTGTGCCCGTAGTTGAGGACGGCCCGCCGACCGGCCTCCCGTTCGTCGTCGGCAACCACCTGCGCCTTGATCTCGACGCAGCGGGCGATCCGGGCGACGAGGTCCCCATCCTCGAGGCCCATGCCGTCGAGGGCGCTGCCGCCGAGGAAGTGGTACTTGGCCATCTCGCCCAGGCCGCAGCGCATCTCGTCCTCGGGCAGGGTCTCGAGCACGGTCGTGTCGCACAACACGGCGGTCGGCTG
>CAJXIS010000267.1 GCA_913054115.1 uncultured Acidimicrobiaceae bacterium
CATGAGGCAGACCACGTCGCCGCCGATGATGTTCTTGCCGCGCACCGAGCGGATGAGCTGCACCACCTCGTCCATGCCGAAGCCCTCGATGCCCGCCTCGATGTTGGCGACACCGGGGGCGACCGTCGGGTCGAGGCAGTCGAGGTCGAACGTGATGTACAGCGGGCGGTCGCCGATGCGTTCGTCGATGACCTCCATCACCCGCTCGGGACCCATGGCGTCGTAGTCGACCTTGCGGATGACCTCGTAGCCGAGGGCGTAGGAGGGCTCGAGCCAGTCGAGGGTGCGGACGTTGCCCCGGATACCGACCTGCACCGAGTGCTCGGCATCGACGTGGCCGCCTTCGACCAGGTAGCCGGCCCAGTGGGCGGCCGACTTCACCGCCCCCAGGAAGTGGGGAATGTTGTGGTAGGCGTCGGTGTGGGCGTCGAAATGAAGCAGGCAGACCTTCTCACCGCCGGTCAGGCGGGCGCCCTCGCCGGCGATGCCCTGGAGGATGCCGCCGGTGATCGAGTGGTCGCCGCCTATCGACACCGGTCGGCAGCCTGCCTCGCCGACCTCCCGGTAGAAGTCGGTGATGTCCTCGATGCAGGCCTCGTTGTCATTGGCCCGGGGCAGGGCGACATCACCGAGGTCGTGGATGCGGCAGACCTCCCACGGGTCGATCCCGAAGTCGTTGTGGACCCGGCGGCCGAGGGCCGAGATGTCACGCACGGCACGGGGACCGAGGTGCTGGTCGCGCTGCGTGGTGCCGTTGCCGGTGCTGTGGGGCACGCCGACCAGGCCGATGTCGGCGTTGGCCGGGTCGGGGTCGTGGGGGCAGCGGAACAGGGTGGGGATGCCGTGCCAGAAGAGGCCGTCCATCATCCGCTGCAGGTCGGATCCCGACATTGCTCCCCTCCTCAGTCGCCGACGTGGACTCAGCCGTCGCCGGCCGGGCGGCCGGACCACGGGTTGGTGCCGAAGAACTGGCGGATCAGCGGCTCGTAGTGGCCGAGCGGCTTCGAGTCGTAGCCCGGGTCAAACGCCGGCGAGTCGTACTCGGAGCAGAACTCCTCGGTGAGGGCGTAGTGGGGCGAGTCGGCGTACTGGTCGCGGGTGTTGCGGTCCATGCCGAGGTGGTGCCAGAAGAAGTACCCCTGGAAGATGCCGTGGTGCTCCACCATCCAGTGGTTGGACTCGGACACGAACGGCTTGAGGATCGCCGCCCCCACGTCGGGGTGGTTGTAGGGGGTGAGCGGGTCGCCCAGGTCGTGGAGCAGGGCACACAGCACGTACTCGTCGTCACGGCCTGCGCGTTCGGCCCGGGTGGCGGTCTGGACGCTGTGCTCGAGGCGGTCGACGGGGAAGCCGCCGTAGTCGTCGCGCAGGTGCTCGAACTGCTCGAGGATCCGGTCGGCGAGGGCGGCGTTGAGTTCACTGCGCTGCTCCATGATGAGCATCCAGTCGTCCTTCGTGGACTCCTCGAACGAGCGAAACGATGCCCGTGGGGGTGCTGCCTGGTCGGTCACTCGGAACCTCCTGTGTCGAATTCGGAAATGGCGGCGGCGGTGGCCTCGGCGTCGGGACCCGGTCCGGGCGTGGCCAGCGACCACTGGTGGCCGTAGGGGTCGGCGAGGCGTGCGTAGCGGTCGCCCCAGAACATGTCCTCGGGGCCGTGGAGCAGCGTGGCGCCGGCGGCGACGGCCCGCTCGACCGAGGCGTCGATGTCGGGGACATCGCGGTGCAGGCAGACCGGTGTGCCGCCGATGGCCGTGGGCGAGGTGCCCTGCCCGCCGTGCATCTCGGGGAAGTCGTCGGTCACGAAGATGACGAACCCGTCGAACGAGACCTCGGCGTGGATGACCCGGCCGTCGGGCAGGGAGTGGCGCATCAGTTCCTCGGCGCCGAATGCCGCTGCGTAGAAGGCCAGCGCAGCGTCGCAGTCGTCGACGACGATCTCCGGGACGACCTCGGTGCGCAGCGGTCGGTGCGGCTCGCTCATGGCCGCGATCGTAGGGCACGCCGGCGCCCGATTCCCGAGCCGGGGGCGACCCGACTACAGGCAGGTACGGAACAGATCGAGGGTGCGGGCCCAGGCGGTGGCGGCGGCCGCTTCATCGTGGGTGCCGAGCGGGTTCTCCCAGTTGGCGAAGGCGTGGCCGGTGCCCTCGTAGACGTGGAACTCGACGTCCTTGCCCATGCCCCGCAACTCTTCGCCCAGCGTCGCTATCGCATCGGGCGGGAAGAAGTCGTCGACGGCGGCGAAGTGGCCCTCGACCTTCGCGGTGAGGCCCGACCAGTCGGGGCCACCGCCACCGAGGGGCGCCCCGTAGAACGGAGCAGCCGCAGCCACCCGGTCGCCCTCGATGGCGGCGATCAACAGGGTCAGCATCCCGCCCATGCAGAAGCCCACGACGCCCACGGCTGCGCCGGTCGTGGCGTCGAGGCCCAGCAGGTGGTCGATGGCGCCCGACATGTCGCGGGCGGCCCGGTCGGGCGGCAGCGTGGTCATGAGCTCGCCTGCCTTGTCCATCTCGGTGTGCTCGGCGAACTCTCCTCCGTAGAGGTCGGGTGCCAGCGCCACGAACCCCTCACCGGCCAACTGGTCGCAAACCGCCCTGATCTGGGGCACCAGCCCCCACCACTCCTGGAGCACGACCACGCCCGGGCCGCTCCCCCCGTCGGGAACGGCCAGATAGCCGCCTGCACTCGTCCCGTTGACGGGAAAATCCACCATCGAACCGCTCATCACACGCTCCTCCTGCGTCGTCGGACTGCGACGCGACCCTAGACCCGGTCACAGGACCGGTGCCCCGCCTCAGGCCTCGGTCTCGTCCTCGGCGTTCGGTGTGAGGGCATCGTCGGGCAGCGGTCGGACCCTGCGACGGCGTCCACGCCGGTCCGGGATCATGTCGCGCATCTCCTCGAGCCGCCCGAAACACAGCAGCCGGTCGTTGGCCTCGAGCACCCGACCCGGCTTCGGGTTCGGGATCACCTGGGCACCCCGGTGCAGCGTGAGCACCACGATGTCCCGTTCGGTGAGCCCGCTCTCCGCGATGGACTGGCCGACCAGGTGGGCGTCCTCGCGGACGAGCAGCTCGGCGACCCCGTAGCCGGTGCTCACCGTGAGCCGCTGGCGCACGTCGAGCTCCGGGAAGGCCACCTGGTTGTCGACGAAGTCGATGATCGAGCCTGCGATGTCGAGCCCGGTGGCCCGCTCGATCCCCTCGAGTCCCGGCGACGAGTTGACCTCCATGACCAGCGGCCCGTCGGCGCCCTCGAGCATGTCGACGCCAGCCACCCGCAGCCCCATGATCTGGGCGGACCGGACGGCGGCCTGTTCGTAGTCGGCGTCCAACTCGACGGCCTCGACGGTTCCCCCGCGGTGGATGTTCGAACGGAACTCGTCGCCCTTGGCCGTGCGCCGCATGGCCCCCACGACCCGGTCGCCCACGACCAGCGCCCGGACGTCGCGGCCCCTCGACTCCTTCACGAACGACTGGATGAGCACGTTCTGCTTGGCGCTCTGGAGCGTCTCGATGATCGCCGACGGCGGGATGCTGAACCTGATGGCATTTTCGAACA
>CAJXIS010000268.1 GCA_913054115.1 uncultured Acidimicrobiaceae bacterium
CGCCAACTCGCGCATCTTCAAGCCGGCGTTGTCCATGATCTGTTCCGCCAGGTCGCCAGAGATCTGGGCCACCGGGATCCGGACTCGCTTGGTCCAGCCGGCCACCTGATAGCCGGAGGGGCGTCTCGGCCGATCTGGCCAGACGCTGCGCAAGGGACGAGTCGTGCCGCGTCGGCCCGCATGATTGTGCAGATCTGGCGCGATCAACACGGCGGTGGCCCCCGCCTCCTGCGCGGCCAGTACCTTCCGCACCGGTCGCGAGTGCTCTGATGCGATCTCACCGTCGAACGGGCTGTCGGCATCGAACTCACCCGGTTCGTGGTTCAGGATCAGGGCGACCTTGCCGTCGAGTGCCGACGACGATTGGTAGTCGTCGTGGTCGAGCGCGGCCGCGCTGATGCCGAATCCGACAAAGACGACCTCGCCACCCGCCGTCCCGCTGGCGCTGGTCTGGTCCGGGTAGTACGCGGAGCCAAACACCACATCCGTCGTGGGTACCCCGGTTATCTCGAGCCGGTTGTCGTCGCCGAGGCTCGTCGTCATGAGGTCGAAGGATTGGAAGTACGAGCCGTTGGTCCCGACGCCGGAGAGGCCCAGCCGGTCGAATCGGGAGGCGATGAACTCGGCGGCTTGCCGGTTGCCGGGGGTGCCGGTGAGCCGGCCCTGCATGTGGTCGCCGGCCAGGAATCCCACATCGGCCTGCAGATCGGCGGCGCGGATGGTGTCGCCGCCCGGGGCAGGGTCCGGGCCCTGCCCCGACACGGCTACGACCACGGCCACGGCGGCTGGTACGGCAACCCCGAGCGTCCACCCAGTGCGCATGGAGTTCATTCTATAGCCACGCCCGTGCGGTAGGATGGCGCCACCGAAGGCGAGGCAACTATGAGCAAGTACGCGGAGAAGGCGTGGGGACTCGGATTCATCGGGGTGATCGCGGCGATGGCAGGTGTCGGATGTGGCAATGGGGCCGCGACGGTGAGCGCGCCCGGCTTCGACGTCATGGAGCGTTCGATCGTGGAGCTCGGGGCGGCGCTTGATGCCGGTGAGGTGACGTCTCGTCAACTGGTGACCGGATATCTCGCGCGCATCGCGGCCTACGACACGCGTGGTCCGGGATTGAACGCGATGGTGCTCCTCGGCGACGACGTGCTGATGGTGGCTGACGCTCGTGATGCCGAACGTGCGCAGGGGCAGGTGCGGGGCCCACTGCACGGCGTGCCGGTCGTGGTCAAGGACAACTACGACACCGCCGACATGCCGACCAGCGCCGGGACCATCGGGCTGGCCACGTCGATTCCGCCGGACGACGCGTTCCAGGTCCGGCGCTTGCGAGAGGCGGGCGCCATCATTCTTGGGAAGACGAACATGCACGAGCTGGCTCGCGGCATCACCACCGTGAGCTCGATCGCGGGACAAACACGGAATCCGTACGATCCGTCGAGGAATCCAGGAGGGTCGAGTGGCGGTACCGGCGCCGCCGTTGCCGCCAGCTACGCGGCGGTCGGCATGGGCAGCGACACCTGCGGGTCGATCCGTATCCCCTCGGCGCATCACGCGCTGGTGGGGCTCCGTGGCACCCGTGGCCTGGCCAGCGGTGACGGCATTATTCCGCTGTCCACCACGCAAGACATCGGCGGACCGCTCGCGCGGTCGGTCGAAGACCTGGCGATCACGCTGGACGCGACGGTGGGACCCGATCCAGCTGACCAGACGACCCAGCGCGGTGTGGGGCGTATCCCGGCCACCTTTACCGACGCCCTCGATGCCGGCGGGCTTCGGGGCGCTCGGGTCGCGCTGCTCGACGAGTTGCTCGGGGACACCGGCGCCGAACGTCCGGTGCGGTCCGTCATCGAGGCGGCCGCCGAGGAGATGACGGCCGCCGGGGCCGAGCTGGTGGAGATCGGCGAGACCGACTTCGGCGCCCTGCTGGACGGGGCGTCGCTGATCGGGCTCGAGTTCAAGTTCGACTTCGACCGCTATCTGGCCAGCACCCCGGGAGCGCCGGTGGGTTCGCTGGCCGAGCTCGTCGAGCGAGGCCTCTATCATCAGGTGCTTGGCTCGGGCGCCCTACAGGCGTCGCTGGACGTCGAGTCGCTCGACACCGACGAGTATCGGGCCCGCCGGACGAAGCGTGACGACGTGCGTCTGGCCGTCGAGGCCCTGCTCGACGAACATGATCTGACGGCGCTCATCTATCCCACCATTCGTCAGACGGCTCGCCCAATCGGCCAGGGGCAACCTGGCAGCAACTGCGCCCTCAGCGCGATTTCTGGCTTGCCGGCCATCACCGTCCCGGCCGGCTACGCCACCGACGGCATGCCGGTGGGGCTGGAGATGATTGGCCGCGAGTTCGCCGAGGCCGATCTCATACGATTGGCCTATGCGTTCGAGCAGGCCACCGGTCATCGGCGTTCACCCGACAGTACGCCGAGTCTCGTGACTCCCCCGGCGCCAGAGCATGTCGAGGTGGGACACGACAGCGACGATGGCGTTGGATTGCGAGCGCGGTTCGATCTCGACCGAGCCACACGCAGCTTGCGCTACACGGTCACGATGCACGGCCTCCTGGATGACGACGTGCTGTTTTCCCACTTGCACCGCGCGGTCGACGGGGCCGCCGGCCCGGTCACCCACCTGCTCGGCGGTCGAGCCCAGTCGCGGGTGTCCGGCGCGTTGGCGCTGTCAGCGGCGGAATTGCGGAGCCTTCGCGACGGCGATCTCTACGTAGATGTGCACACCACCTCGAACCTGGACGGGGTCCGCGCCGACATCACGTGGCCAGAGTTGGAGTAAAAAGCACTCGCGGTGCCGCCAACGTGCTTACGAACCGGAGTGCGACAGGTACGCTCGCTTCCGAAGCCCACCTACGGCGCCAACGTCAGCCCCGCTCCTGGTCCCACCGGCAGACCGAGGGTCATCCAGATCACCAGCAGAATTGACCAGCAGATGAAGAACGTGACGGTGTAGGGAAGCATCGTGGCGACGACCGTGCCGATGCCGGACCGTTTGTCGTAGCGCTCGAAGAACGCGACGATCAGGGCGAAGTAGGACATCATCGGCGCGATGATGTTGGAGGTGCTGTCACCGATGCGGTAGGCGGTTTGGGTCAGCTCAGGTGTGTAGCCGAGCAACATGAACATCGGCACGAACACTGGCGCCATGATGGCCCACTTGGCCGAGGCGCTGCCCATGAAGAGGTTGATGAACGAGGACAGCAGTACGAAGCTGAGCATGAGCGGGATACCGCCTAGCCCCGAGCTGCGCAACGTTTCAGCCCCTTTCACCGCCATGATCAGACCCAGGTTGGTCCAGTTGAAGTAGGCGACGAACTGGGCGGCGAAGAAGACCAGCACCAGGTAGGTGCCGAGCGTGCTGATCGTCTTGCCCATCCCGTTCATGACGTCGGCGTCGTTCCGAAACGCGCCGGTCGCCGCGCCGTATGCCACCCCGACCACGGTTCCGCCGAGGAAGATGAAAGCAACGATTCCCGAGAGAAATGGCGATCGCAGCAATCCGCCTGTCTCCGGGTTGCGGAGGAATCCGTCGGCCGGC
>CAJXIS010000269.1 GCA_913054115.1 uncultured Acidimicrobiaceae bacterium
TCCGTCGCGCAGTAGGCGCCCCCACCTCGAATCTTGACTCAGGCTCCATAAGTACCGTTTCGCTAGAGCGTCTGGCCCGCCTCTAGCGTTGCACACCCGTTGCACACATTGCACGACACGGGACGGACACCAACCGATCCCCCGGACACAGGCCCCGGAAAACATGGGCCTAGACGACTTCAGCGGACCCGGAGGACAGATTTCTGTGATCTGTTAATCCGCAGGTCGTGGGTTCGAGCCCCACCCCCGGAGCCACACTCTTTTCGATGGGTGGCCCATTCATGGTGCCGGCGGTGCCGGTCGGCCTACCGGGTTTCTGTGTCCAGTGAGACCCGAACCCCCGAGATCTCGATGTCGGCTGATCGGGTTGCGGACAGTTCCAGTCCGCTGACACCCTCGCTGCGGCCGTCGGTGGCCGCCACGAACCGGATCTCTCCCTCGTCCAGGTGGATCGTCGTGCCACGGGATTCGCTGATAGCGATGCCGAGCACCTTCGACCAGCGGGCGGTCATCGACCTCGGGTCTTCTGCCTGGATCTCGACGGCGCGGATCCCCTGCACGATGTCGGTGCGTATGTGGTTGCGCCAGTCGGGGCCGGCCCACGGCCAGGCGTCCCATTCGTCCGTCTGATCGACCGACAGGATCGCCCCGCCGACGTCGCTCGGGTGGAGGTGGAGGCCGGTGACGCCCTCGGTGGCCGCTTCGAAGACCACCCGGGCCCCGACCTCGACGAACCGGTGGCGGAACGGATCGAGGTCGTCGACCTGGAGGATGACCATGTAGCCGCCGTCGCCGCCACGCTTGTCGAGGAGGCGGCCGGCGGTCGTGCCCGGCCGGATCGGCGACACGACCTCCAACAGCTGGTCGCCCACCGGGTACAGCACGTTGTGGAGGCCGAACCCGGCCACCCCGGGGTCCCGGAAGCAGGCGCTGAGGCCGAGGTGCTCCTCGACCGCCACTTCGACGGGAGCGAGGTCGGCGGCCACGAAGGCCACCTGTCGCAGGCGTATCGGCATCCTCGACCGTCCGGTGGGGCCGGCTCAGCCCATGGTCGTGCAGTGCAGCGGCTCGACGACGGCGATCAGGCGAACCTGGCCCGGTGGGATGTGTTCGCGCGGGAACTCCTCCACGCCGTCGTATTTCAGGCTCTGTGCGTCGAGGAACCCGAGGTCGACGTCGCTCTCCCAGGCCACGACACGGCCACGCACCTCGAGGTAGCGGGTGTCGGTCGCTGGATCGGTGGCGGAGAGGGCCACCCGGTCGTCGGCGCACAGGTTGTGCCACTTCTGGCGGCCCTCTGCGTGGGGGAAGCGGACATGGGTGCCGTCGAAGTCGGCCCACACGGGGGAGGAGTGCGGTTCGCCGTCGGGGCCGATGGTGGCCACGTGCCAGACGGCTGGCAGGTCGAACAGGTTGCGGTGGCTCTCGGGAATGACGCTCATGGTCGGCGACGCTAACCGCTGGTGGGGCGCCAGGCGTTCAGCCGTCGGCCCTTCGCGACGAAAACAGGTTGTTGGCGATGAACTGGTCGTCTGAGATGCACCCGTCGGCCCAGGGCTGGGCGAGGCCCTGCCGGAATGCCTCGATGCGGGCAGGGGAGCCCGGGTCGCGGCTGACCTGGATCCAACTGCCATACCCGGTCACCATGTCGCCCTCAGTGAGCACGGACCCGTCGACCCAGATCGTGCGGACTTTCGGATTCCAGAAGGTCCGTCCCTCCGGAAGGACGAGGAGGGCCGGGTATGCAGATGACTCGATTTCCGAGACGAGGTAGGCGCAGGCCCCGTCGATGTGCAGCACCCCGCCGCCTCCTGCCAGATGGGATCCGTCTCCCCTGACCTCGTACAGGGGGAAGGGCACCTGCACATCTTCCGAGAACCCCTCGGGTACGTCCTCGGAGGCGCAGGCGACCGCCAGGATGGCGACGACGAGGACGGCCGGTGCGATGCGGGTCGCAGCCCGCAACCCGCTTCCGGCGGTCCTGTGCATGGGATCCATTGTCTCATCCCGAGGTGCCGGCCGCACCTGTTCCGGCTCGCGCCGGGTCTCAGTTGCGGGTGGGGCGCCAGGTGAGGCGGGAGCCGAGCAGGTGGCCGACCGGGCTCACGGCGGCCAGCGCCACGAGGAACGCCGCCAGCGGTCCGAGGTGGAACCAGTTGACGAGGGCGTTGATCAGCATGAGGCGGCCGAACAGCAGGATGCCGAGCGCCAGCTGCACGCCGAGGAGGCGCCGGATGCGGTCGATGGCGGTGCGGGCGACCCGGCCGGCGAAGGTCCAGAGGTCGAGCAGCAGGACCGTGTAGAGGATGGCGACCTCGCCGGCCAGTGCCGCCGAGCGGGTGAGGTTCAGGTCGAGGCCGTCGAACAGCCACACGAAGGCGGCGGCATCGACGATGAGCGCAGTGAGCGTGACGGCGAGGTAGCGGGCCAGCGCCTGGCTGCGCAGCGGCAGGACCCGCAGTCGCATCAAGTGCCGGAGGTAGTCGAGGTAGTGGAGGGGGCGCACCTTCGACTCGCCCCGCTCGCGCTCGAGGAAGACGTAGGGGGTCTCGGCCACCCGGCGGATGTCGCCACGGGCCAGCACCTCGAGGAGGATCTTGTAGCCCACCGGGTGGAGTTCGTGGTCGGTGAGCGCCTCGCGGCGGACGAGGAAGTAGCCGCTCATGGGGTCGGTGACCCGGCCGACCGTGCCGGGGAGCAGCAGCAGGCCGAGCGCCTGTGCACCCCGCGACAGCAGGCGCCGGGCTGCGGACCAGTTCGACACGCCTCCGCCCGGCAGGTGCCGGCTGGCGACCGCCACGTCGGTGCGTTCGTCGAGCGAGCCGAGGAGTTCGAGCAGCACCTCGGGCGGGTGCTGGCCATCGCCGTCGATCACGCCGAGCACCCGGCTGCGGGCGTGGGCCCAGCCGCAGACCACGGCGGTGGCGAGCCCGGACGCGCCGGTGCGCCGCAGCACGCGCAGCGTGGGGACCTCGTCGACGAGGGCTCCTGCGACCTCCCAGGTGCGGTCGGGGCTGTCGTCGTCGACGACGATCAGCTCGTGGGTGATCCCGGCATCCGACAGGATCCCGTGGAGGCGCCGGACCAGCTCGACGATGTTGCCGGCCTCGTTGAACGTGGGGATGACGAGGCTCAGGTCGACGTCGCCGTCGTGGTCGCTCGTGATCTGCAGTGCCTGGCCGCCGACCACGTCGACGACTCCGCCACCGGTCATGGCCGCTCCTGTGCGGTGTCGGTCGGGGTCGACGTCACGGTAGACGATGGCTGCGACAGGTCGGGGAGTCCTGCCGCTGGGCCCCTACCGGAGGACGAGGCGCCCATCGCCCAGTTCGCGGTAGTCGACGTCGGTTTGCCAGACGCCGTCGGGGAGTTCGACCTGCGTCACGATCGGGACCCAACCGTGCTCCTTGCCGGCCGGCGGCTCGACGAGGAGGGCATGGTCGATCTCGGCCAGGTGCAGGGTGTCCAGGTTCGTCGGACGTTCGAGGAACTGCTGCGTGCCGCCCCATTCCCGATGCATCGCCTCGACGACCGACTG
>CAJXIS010000270.1 GCA_913054115.1 uncultured Acidimicrobiaceae bacterium
TGTCGTACACCCCCTGATGGGGATCGGTGACCATGAGGATCCGACCAGGACCCTCGTCGTACAACAGGCGTTCGAGCACCTCGAACCATCTCGGCGAAAAATCCTGTGCTTCGTCGACGACGATGGTGTCGAAGCGCAACGCCACGTCATCGATGTTGTCCAGCACATGGGTGAAAGGCACCGAATCCCACCATTCGCTGTCGGCACCTTCCGGTACATCCAGTCGTGGCAGACCCTTAAGCGCCATGAGCGTCAGTTGGACGGGTCCGACCGTGAGCAGGTCGTGCTCAGGAGCGGCTTCGGCAAGGACCTCTGCCATCGGCTCGTTGAAGCATGTCAGCAACGTTCGCTCGCCCCGGTCCATCGCACGTTCTGCCCAGGCGGTAGCCAGCCGTGTCTTTCCGCTACCGGCAGGTCCCGACACGACCACACGACGGTTGAGGTCCAGCGTGGCGAGTGCCCTAGTCTGATCTGCTGTGATCCGGTGAAGCGTCACCCGGGCCTGTCTGGCCTGAGCCTGTGGATCCCAACGAAAATCCAGGTCTGGCCTCAGGAAGCCAACGATGGCCTCGACCTGATCTGCAGCGAGGGGCCGGTTGTGGCGGTTCGTCTCCATCAGTTCCCAGAGGCGAGCCTCCATACGGCCTTTCGCGTCGGCCAGGTCGCCGGCGAAGAAGAGTTGCGCTGCGGCCACCCCCGGTGGGAGCCGTTCGGCGAGATCTTCGAGATCACGCAGGTCAGGTAGGGCCACGGCGCTCTGGACATGAATTCGGTCGAGCAGTGGCGAATGTCTCTGGAGTTGGTCCCGGAGCTCTAAGGCCGCGTTCTGGGCCTGGCGGGGTGGTGACGGTTCGAGGATCTGACCGCGCCGGTACCACTCTCCGTCACGAATCTGAAGGGGTCCGCCCTTCACCTCGATAGCAGCGACCCCCTGAAGGTCATTGATCAACAGGACGTCGATCTCGTAGGACCGTCTGTCGTTGATCAGATCGACCCGTGGGATTATCAACCAGTTGTCCTTAAGCGTCGACTGGAACGTCCGGATGACCCTCCGCTCCGACGTCGGCAACTTGTCGAGTGATATGTCCTCGGGTATCAGGAGCCCCATGGTTGGACACTATGGGATCCTTGAGGCTGGCCGCCTCGGATGCGGGCCTGCTCTGTTCTGTCAGGAGTTGCGCTGCTTCTTGGTTGCGACGATGTTGGCGAACAGCCGTGCCGACGTGGCCGCTGCCTCGACCTCGCCCAGGGACAGGTCGTTGACCATCATCGACATCGCCGGTGAGAACATCACGCCCTTCTCTGAGGCGTAGTCCTCGGCGGACATGGTGTGGCGCTCGCTGCGCAGCTCGGTGCGCTGCAGGTAGTAGTGCGAGATCATGTGGAACACCTCGCCCTTGCCGAACTCGAACACCACGGCCACTGCGCACTCCCCGTACTTCTCGCCCAGCTCGCCGGACCTGATCAGCACCCTGACCCGCTCGGGGTCCAACACGCGGATCGGATACGAGGCACCCTCGAGCCACCACTGCGGCTCGTCGTCGCCGTCCAGAACGCCCTGGAGGTACGGGCTGTCGGCCTCGACGACCTCGATGCCGACCACGTCGTCGCCGGTGGACCGGTCGTTGTACTCGACGAGGCCGGGGAAGGCCGGCTCGATCACGTTGCGCAGCGCCCAGTCGGTGGTGAACAGGCTGCCGCCTGCGGCGACGAAGTCACGGACCTTGATGATCTCGGGAGGCGTCAACTCACCGGGGCAGTTGACCACCAGGAGCTGCTCGGGACGCAGGTCGACACGGGCGAGCGACCCGGGCTGAACGGTCTGGTACGGCACCTCCAGGGCCTGCAGTACGCGCTCGACGTGGTCGTAGCACCCCGACACCACGATGATGTCGGACGCCACGACTGCGGCGAGTGCCTCGGCGTCGAGGGGTGCCTCGCGGGCCATGCGGTCCCTGGCGATGCTGGCGCCACCCAGGTATGCGGCCTGCGTGTTGTCGAGTTCGTCGGGCATGTCGGACGGGCTCTGGGGGAGGATGGTGGGGATGTTCATGTCGTTGCCTTTCATTGCGGGGAAGGTGTTGTCTTGTATTCGGCCTACGGCCGAACTTACGGACGACCTGTGACAGAGGGTTCGCGGGCAGCCCGGCTGGGGTGGCCAGCGAAGGCCCTCACGGTGTGGAGGTGCAGGTCGACGAGTTCGTCCATCGTGATCCCCCACGTGTAGCCACCGGCCAGGACGAACGCCACGGGGACGCTGTTGCGGGCGCACCAGGCAGCTACGAGGCGCTCCCGCTGTGCCAACCCCTCGGCCGAGACACCGGGGTGCGGGTCCATGCCGGCGTTGTAGATGACGAGCCCCGTGTCGTCTGGAATGCGCCCAAGGCACCCGTGTACGTGCTCCAGGTACTCGACGTCGCTCGGTCCGTGGAGAACGGTGAGTTCATCGTCACCATCCGGGCTGTAGGAATCAAACGAGCTGGTGCTGAGGTCCAGGTGCAGGATGCGCCCGTCGCCACCGATCAGCTCATTGGTGCCGCCGCCGCAATGGGCGTCGAGGTCGAGGATCACGACCGTGCCCGAGACGAGTTCGGTGCCACGCGTGGCGGCCATCGCGAGGCCGTTGACCGTGCAGTAGCCCACGCCGCCCGCCCGTCTGGCGTGGTGGAGGCCCGACGACAGGCTGCCGCTGGACCCACCTGTGGCCAGAGCCTCGTCCACTGCGGCCAGGACACCGGCCGTCGAGTTGACGGCCATGTCCCAGATGCCCTCGTCCCAGCTGAACCCCTGGCTTCCGGCCAGGTCGTACGGCTCTCCGGTCCGGAGCGCCTCGACGTAGGCCGGGGCGTGGGTCGCTTCGATCAGTTCCTCGGCCAGGTCGACGAAGTCGATCGGGTCGACAACTTCGCAGCCGGGCGCGCAGCCCTCATCCATCGCCGTGGCGATCTCGCCGCTCTTTCTCGTCGTGTCGAAGGCGTGGGCCGCAGCCGTGTACGCCTCGTTGTAGAACACCTTCATCTGGACTCTCCTATCTCGTCGCCGTCTCTGCTGTCGTCGTTCTTGTCGGTGGTGTCGTCGGGAATGGCACCCAGGCCGATGGATACCCCCTGGGTGATGCACCCGAGGATCGCCCCGACCAGCTCCTGACCCCGATCGGCGTCGATCTCGGCGTACTCGGCCCCGAAGACCTCACAGATCGCCTCGGCGAACTGGTCGACCACGATCATCCCGATCCTGGCGTCGGGGTCGAGCTGTAGCTCGGCCGGCATGTCCCCGAACCCGATGGCATCGCCTGCGCGCAGGTCGTACCACTGGTCGACGAGGCGTATGACCCGCCTGTGGGCGTACTCGATGAGGATCTGCTGTTGTGGCAGACCCTCGAACTCGGCGTCCCAGTCGATGTCGTCCCAATCGATGTCGTCGGGATCCGGAAGCCCCGGGTCGATCTGCTCGTAACCCATCAGGCGGCCACCTCGACGACCTGCTCGTCACCGGCACGCCGGATCCGGCTGATGATCCAACGGACGTCGACGTCG
>CAJXIS010000271.1 GCA_913054115.1 uncultured Acidimicrobiaceae bacterium
GCGTCCGATCCATGCCCACATCATTGCCGGGGGGTGTGACACTCTCCCCGGCCCCGATACGCACCCCGGCACCGATACCCACTCCGACTCCGGAGACAGGTGTCCCCGAAACGGAGCGGCGGCGGAACTACCTTTTGGATCCATGCGCACCTACTGCATGCGAGCTGCGTGCCGCGGCCATGCCGCGGCGCTCGTGATGATCAACGTGTCCGAGAGTTCCTTCACGGTCCGCAACCTGGCTGAGGTCGATGGACCGGGTCGGGTGGTGCTGTGCGACAAGCACCTCGACCGCCTGAGTGCCCCGCTGGGCTGGTCGCTGCGCGACGAGCGGACCGGTGGCGACCTGATCGCGTTCCCCGGACCGGGTGCTCCCACGCAGCGTTCCACGGTGGCCGACCTGATCGAGGCACCGAACCCTCGGCCGGTCGTCGCTGCCATGCATCCCCTTGCCGCTGCCCGGCAGGAGCGTCTGGCGAGGCAGGCGTCCGAGGCCGAGCAGGAGATCGATCCCGAGCCGGTGCCTGCCCGTTCGGTCCTGGGGGTCGACCGTCATCCGGCTGGGATCATGAGCGGCACGCCGTCGGGATCGGTGGGTCCTGTCGTCGACCTGGACGACTTCGATGGGTTCATCGAAGAACAGCTGCCGCTCGACCCTTTCGACGAAGACCCTTCCGCCTGAGGGCCCATTGCCCCTGGTGCCCCGTCGGCAATGGTCTGAGCGCCGGATAGCGCCGCTGAGATGACCCGCCCCATCGTGCCGTTCGTCGGCGTGGCCGTATTCGTCGTGGCGTTGTCGGCGCTGCTGATCCGTGCCGACCAGACCTCGTACCGGGTACTCGACACCGCCGACCGGGAACTCCTCGCTTCGGCCACCACGACCACCACAGCGGCCACCACGACCACCACATCGACCACGACGACTACCACGTCCACGACGACCACGACCGAGCCTCCCTACGAGGGATGGGTGGATCCCGCCTCGGTCGGTGAGCCGTGGGGGGACACCGTCGAGGGTGTGCTGACCTTCCGGGGGTCGCCCACCCGCAGCTGGCACGGAGAGGGGCCGGTGCCGGTGGACCCGGTCGTGGCCTGGCGCTTCCCCGACGACCGCATGTGCTCGATGACGTCGATTTCCGGCGAGCAGCAGCAGTGGTGCGGTATGGGCTGGACCGGCCAGCCGGCCGTGTTCGAGCGCGGGGGCCGGACCTGGGTGGTGTTCGGGGCCTACGACGCAGCCGTCCACTTCGTCGATGGGGAGACCGGCGAGCGCCTGTTGCCTGACTTCCCGACCGGCGACATCATCAAGGGTTCGGTGACGGTCGATCCGGACGGCTATCCGCTCGTCTACAGCGGTTCCCGTGACGACAGGTTGCGGGTGCTGGCCATCGACCGGGACGAGCCGCTCGAGTTGTGGAACATCCATGCCTACGACGTGTCTCCCACGAAGTGGAACAACGACTGGGACAGCTCGCCCCTGGTGCTCGACGACTACCTCTTCGCCGGCGGGGAGAACAGTCGCTTTCATGTGATCCGCCTGAACCGGGGCTACGACGCCGACGGCCTCGTCACGGTCGATCCGGTGCTGGTTTGGGACGTCGCCGGCTGGGACGACGAGCTGATCGAGGCGGTCGGCGGCAACGTCTCGATCGAGATGTCGCCGTTGATCATCGGCAACACCCTCTATTTCGCCAACTCTGGCGGCCTGGTGCAGGGGTGGGACATCGCGGGCCTCCGGGATGGCGTCGAGCCGACCCGGGTGTTTCGTTTCTGGGCGGGCGACGACGTCGATGCCACGCTCGTCGCCGACGACGAGGGGATGCTCTACGTCGGCGTCGAGTACGAACGGGGAACGGACCGCTCGCACGAACTCGGCCAGATCCTCAAGCTCGACCCGTCGAAGCCCGACGACCCGCTGGTGTGGGCGGTGGAGGACCGTCCGCACCTCGACAGCGGCGTGTGGGCGACGCCCGCCGTGTACGGCGACCTGCTCATCGTGCCGACCGACGAGGGCAAGGTCCACGCCATCGACCGGGCCAGTGGCGAGATCACATGGACCATGAGGCTGCCCGGGCCGACCTGGTCGTCGCCGACGATCGTCGACGACATGCTCGTCATGGGCGACTGCAGCGGCCGGGTGCTCGGACTCGATCTGACGGATGCGACCGTCGAACCGGTCAAGGTGTGGGAGGTCGCCACCGGGGCGTGCGTCGAGTCGTCGGCGGCCATCTGGCGGGGGACCGTCTATATGGGTTCCCGGGACGGCTACCTGTACGCCCTGCGGGACGCGGACTGATCCACCTGCCTGACGGTTGCGCCGGCCGGCCCGGCTGGCCCGACCGGCCCGACCGGGTTCGGCGGGTTACCCGCGGGTAGGTTCGGCGCAGCACCGACCAGCACGGGGACCTCAGCCATGTCCGACATATCCGAAGCCGACATCCGGGAACTCACCCGCCGATTCGTTGCCGATGTCCCGCCCGACGGGGTCGACCAGTTCACGTTCCGCGGCGAGCAGTTCGACAGGGGCCTGGCACTGGTCCAGTTCCCCGTGGGTCTCGGTGGCCTGGGCCTCGAGAGCCGTCGTCTCCAGACGGTCGTCGACGAGGAACTGCGGGCCGCCGGTGTGCTCTACCACGACCTCAACATCAACCCGATCGGCATCGGCATGGGGGCGCCCGTGGTGCTCACCTACGCCAGCGACGAGCAGAAGAAGCGTCTCCTCCGGCCCATGTACACGGGTGAGGAGATCTGGTGCCAGCTGTTCAGCGAGCCCGGTGCCGGTTCCGACGTGGCCGGCCTCTCGACCCGGGCGTTGCGCGATGGCGACGAGTGGATCGTCAACGGCCAGAAGGTCTGGACCACGCTCGCCCACGTGTCGCGCTGGGGGATGCTGGTCGCCCGGACCGACCCGGAGCAGCCGAAGCACAAGGGCATGACGTACTTCCTGGTCGACATGGAGTCGCCGGGGGTCGAGGTGCGACCGTTGCACCAGATAACGGGCGAGGCCGAGTTCAACGAGGTCTTCTTCGACGATGTCCGCATCCCGCACGAGAACGTCTTCGGCGAGGTCGGCGGTGGCTGGGGTGCTGCGGTCACGACGCTCATGAACGAGCGTGTCGCCCTGGGTGGCGGCGTGCCCCCGAAGGGCACGGGTCCGATCGGGGACCTGGTGCGTGTCTGGAACGAGCGCAAGGGCTCGCTCAGCGCTGCGAGGATGCCTGTGGCCCGTGACCGGGTCGCCGCACTCTGGTGCCGGGCCGAGGCCCTGCGTCTGACCAACTGGCGGGCACGCGACGGTTCGAAGTCCGGCAACCCCGGGCCGGAGGGCTCGGTCGGCAAGTTGATGTCGGCCGAGATGAACCAGCACATCTACGAGGCGTGCCTCGAACTGCTCGGTGTAGAGGGCCTCACCTACGAGGCCGGCTACGAACGCAAGCGACCCGAAGGGTTCCGGCAGAGGGGCGAGGAGAACCTGAAGTATTCGTTCCTGCGGGCGCGGGCGAACA
>CAJXIS010000272.1 GCA_913054115.1 uncultured Acidimicrobiaceae bacterium
ATCGAGGTCATCGACGGCAGCAACCCGATCGAGGCCGAGTACCTCTACTGGGTGGGCTGCGCCGGCTCGTTCGACGACAAGAACAAGAAGGTGTCGCGGGCGATGGCCCAGCTCATGCAGCGGGCCGGCTTGTCGTTCTCGATCCTCGGCCCGTCCGAGATGTGCACCGGCGACCCGGCCCGTCGCTCCGGCAACGAGTACATATTCCAGATGCTGGCCATGCAGAACATCGAGACGCTCAACGGCATGGGCGTCAAGAAGATCGTCACCCAGTGCCCGCACTGCTTCAACACGCTCGCCAACGAATACCCGCAGATGGGCGGCCACTACGAGGTCGTCCACCACAGCCAGCTGCTCGAATGGCTCGTCGACCAGGGCAAGCTCGACCTGTCCGAGGCCCGCCTCGACGAACGGCTCGTCTACCACGACTCCTGCTACCTGGGCCGCCACAACGACATCTACCTGGCACCCCGCCGGGTGGTCGGCAGCATCGCCGGCATCGAGCTGGTCGAGGCCGAGCGCAGCGGCACAAACGGCATGTGCTGTGGCGCCGGCGGCGGGCGCATGTGGATGGAGGAGAACATCGGCAAGAACATCAACGTCGAGCGCTCCCAGGAACTGCTGGCCACCGGCGCCACCCGCATCGCCACGGCCTGCCCGTTCTGTTACGTCATGATCGACGACGGCGTGAAGGGCGAGGGCGTCGAGGAATCAGAGGTGAAGGTGGGCGACATCGCCCTCCACGTGCTCGAGGCACTCCAGAACGGCGAGGCGGCGCAGTCCCGCTAGTCCGACAAGCCGAAGAACCGGACGGCGTTGTCGCCGAGGATCGCCGACCTGTCGTCGTCGGACAGGTGCGACGAGGTCTCCACCAGCCGGCCCGGCTGCTCCTCGCTGAGGGCGAACGGAGCATCCGAACCGAGCATCACCCGGTCGATGCCCATCACGGCGACCAGCAGGCGCAGCGCATCGTCGGAGAACACGGCCGAGTCGACGCTGAACCGGTCCACGTAGGTCGACGGCGGGTTCGGGCAGTCGGCCCGAATCAGGTCCCGTCGATGCCAGGCGTTGTCGACCCGACCCAGTTGTGCGGCGAAGTTGCCGCCGCCGTGGGCGAAGCACAACTGCAGGCCCCGGGGCAGGCGTTCGAACGCCCCGGACAGAATCAGCGACAGGATCCCCAGATGGGTCTCGGCGGGCATGCCGACCAGCCACTGCAACATGTACCCGGGCATCCGGTCGGCGGCCATCATGTCCCACGGGTGCACGAGGACCGGAATGGACTCGTCGGCGCAGTGGTGCAGGAACTGCACCATGTCCGGGTCGTCGAGGTTCCGATCGGCGAGGTGGTTGCCGATGTGCACCCCGACGTGTCCGTCCGCCACGGCCCTCGACGCCTCGACACAGGCAAGGTCCACATCCTGGAGCGGGACCTGGCACAGCGGACGCAGCCGTTCGGGGTGGACGGCACACATCTCGACCGCCTGGTCGTTGACCAGCCGGCACCAGCGCCCGGCGGTCTCGGGGTCGGCCCCGTAGCCGAACAGAAGCGGCGTGGCGGACAAGACCTGGATGTCGACGCCGTGCTCGTCCATCCGTGCAACCCGGACGTCCGGGTCCCAGAGCGAACTCTCGACGGGTCGGTACTCCCGCTCGCCGGCCATGAGCTGCCCGGTCCCGTCACCGTCGTCGCGCAGCCAGGGGCCGTCGGCGCCGAGCACCGCCCCCTGCTCCCGGGTGATCCGGGGAAAGAAGTGGGCGTGGACGTCGATCTTCATGTCCGGTCAGCCATGTCCGGTCAGCCCCGACCGGGGTGCAGCGCCCCGCAGGTCGGGCACGTCCGGGCCTCGTGGTCGGCATAGAAGGCCTCGAACAACGGGGGCAGGTCGTCCACGATCGACTCCAGTTGGACCTCGACCCGGTGGACCAGGTGGTGGCACCCGTCGCAGTACCACTCGAACCCGTCGAGTTCGCCTTCTGGCCTGGCGTACTCGACGACCAGGCCGATGCCGTCGGGGTCCTTGCGCTGTGGCGAGTGCCGGACGCCCGGCGGCAGGAGGAACACCTCGCCGGCACCGATCTCGAGGTCGATCGGCGGGCTGCCCTCTTCCTCCATGATCCGCAACACCATCGATCCCTCGATCTGGTGGAAGAACTCGGGCCGGGGATCGTCGTGGAAGTCGGTGCGTTCGTTGCCGCCGCCGACGACCATCACGATCATGTCGGAGTCGAGCCAGACCTGTTGGTTGGCGACCGGCGGCTTCAGCTCGTGTCGGTGCTCGTCGATCCATGCCGAGAGGTCGAAGGGGAGGCGCACGGCTCAGCTCCGGTCCCTGAGGCGGGCGGTGGCCTTGACCTCGACGAGGAGGTGGGGGTGCGGGAGTGCCCGCACACCGACCGTGGTCCGGGCCGGGGCCTCGACCCCGTCGAAGAAGGCGGCCCATGCGGAGTTCCAGGCTTCGAAGTCGCCCATGTCGACGAGAAATGCCGTGGCATCGACCAGGTCGGTCCGGTCGAGCCCGAGTTCGATGAGCACCCGCTCGACGTTGGCGAGCACGGCGGCCGACTGAACCGCTGCATCGAGGTGCGCCGTGCCGTCGCCGGCGATCGTGGCGCCCTCGATCGTGTCGTCGGCCCGGCGGGCGCTGGTGCCCGACACGTGGACCAGGTCGCCGGCGACCCGGGCGTGCGGAAAGGCTCCGCGGGTGGCCGGGAGCGGGCCGGTCACCGGTCGAAGTTCTCCCAGTAGCGGCTGGGGCGGGGACCCTCCTGGCCCCGGTACTTCGAGCCGAGCACCGCGGACCCGTACGGGTTGTCTGCGGCCGTGGTCATCTGCACGAACGAGATCTGGCCGACCTTCATGCCCGGGTAGAGCGTGATCGGCAGGTTCGCCACGTTGGACAGCTCGAGGGTGAGCTGGCCGTCCCAGCCGGCATCGACGTAGCCGGCGGTCGAGTGGATCAGCAGCCCCAGGCGGCCGAGGCTGGACTTGCCCTCGAGGCGGGCCACCAGGTCGTCGGGTACGACCACGCGTTCCAGGGTGGACCCGAGCACGAACTCGCCTGGATGGAGGATGAAGGGATCTTCGTCGGTGGCCTCGAGCTGTTCGGTCAGGTCGGTGAGGTCCTCCTTCACGTCGATCAGGCCCCGGGTGTGGTTGCGGAACACGAGGAACCGGTGGTCGAGGTGCAGGTCGATCGACGAGGGCTGCACGCACGAGTCGTCGAACGGCTCGATGACGATGCGGCCGGCGGCGATCGCCTCGCGCAGGGAACGGTCGGAGAGGATCATGGCCAGCCGATGCTAGGCGGGGCCGGGAGGTGCCGCGGCCGGCCCCACCGGCGTCAGGAAGCCGACCGGTCGGCGATGAGCGAGATGATCTCGAACATCACGGCCATCGCCCGGTAGCTGGTGATGTGGTTGGGCGAGTCGATCGTCGGCATGAGGCAGACCACGTCGCCGCCGATGATGTTCTTGCCGCGCACC
>CAJXIS010000273.1 GCA_913054115.1 uncultured Acidimicrobiaceae bacterium
CCACGGCCCCCACCACCACGACCTCTCCCCCCACCACGACCACCCCCGGCCTGACGGGGCCGGACGCCCGGCTCGCCACCTGGCTGCTCAACACCGACGGGCGCACGGCTGCGGTGATCGAGGACGACGGCCCCATACCGGTCAACGTGCAGTCGGTCGAACTGGCCACTGTCGATGGCATCGACTACGTCCATGTGCTCGCCACCGGGATTCCCGACTACACGCACCTGCTGACTGAAGAGGGCGCCGCCTTCCTTGCCGGCCGACCCCGGGCCGGCACCGACTTCCGGGAAGGGCTCCCCCTCGTCGGCACCGGCGACACCCTCGACTTCGGCCAGGACCTCGGCTACGCCAGCTCGGGCTGCAGGGACCTGCCTGGCTCCGGCTACGGCTTCTGGCCGCCGGGACCTGCCTGCCCCACCCGCCAGGACTGGGACGCCTGGTTCCCGGTCGAGCTCGTCGAGGCCGACGAGCCCACCGCAACCGGGTTGGGGGTCATCGGCCTCTGGGTGAACGGCGTCGCCGTGTTCAACTGGGGCGACGGCCAGTCGTGGGCCGACGAGCGGGTCTGGTTCAACCTCGCCCCCGTCGCCGAGGTCTACGACCTCGACGTGTGCCCCGGGCACTCCGCCATGGGCGCCTACCACCACCACTCGCACCCCGTCTGCCTCGCCGACGAGTTGGGCGACGACGGCTCGTCCCACTCCCCCGTCTACGGCTACGGGGCTGACGGCGTGCCGATCGCCGGCCCGTGGGTCGCCGACAACGTGCTGGCCCGCTCCTCCTGGCGCGTGCGCGACTACGTCCCGACTTCGCAGACCGGCTGCGTCCCGGCGGGTGCCCGCTCCTGCCTGATGGCCGATCCGCTGGAACCCCTCGCCGGCACGGTGCCGACGGACAACCCCGGGCCCGGCACCTCGGACACCGTTCGCACGATGTCCGGCAACGAGATCACCGCCGTCGCCGGCCTCTACGCACAGGACTGGTACTTCGACTCCTCACTCGACGACGGCAGCCCCGAGGCGCTCGACGAGCACAACGGCCACCTCGGCGGGATTCCCGGCTTCACCGAGCCGACCTACCACTACCACGTGACCCGCACCGTCGACCCCGGGGTGCCGGGAGGGTTCGCCGACGTGTTCCCCTACTACGTGGGTCCGACCTTCTGGGGCGCGCTCCACGACAACGCCCTCGTCGGAGTCGGCCCCGGCGGCCCAGGCGGTCCCGGCCCTGGAGCAGGCCCGGGAGCCGGCGGCCCACCCGATTTCACCAGGGCGGCCGAGGCCCTCGGCGTCACCGTCGACGAACTGCTCGCCGCGCTCGGCCCACCGCCGCCCGACCTCGACGCCGCCGCAGCGACGCTCGGGATCACCGTCGAGGCGCTCCGATCCGCACTCCCCCCGCCGCCCCGACCGGGACCCTGACCCCGGTCTCGTGCTTGACTCGGGTCCATGTCCGAAACCAACCCGCCCTTCGACACCAGCGAGACCGACCGGCTGCTCTCGACGACACGGTCGGTTCGCAGGCGCCTCGACCTGGAGCGACCGGTCCCCGAACAGTTGCTCCTCGACTGCATCGACCTCGCCGAGCAGGCGCCGACCGGCGGCAACCAGCCCAGCCGGCGCTGGCTCGTCATCCGCGACCCGAAGGTCAAGCAGAAGGTCGCCGACCTGTACCGGGAGGCCGGCGGCGCCTGGCTCTCCGAGCGCGCCAGCGCCCTCGCCGGCAGCGGCGACCCGCGGGAGCCCGCAGCCCGTTCCGGCGGACATCTCGCCGACCACCTCCACGAGGTCCCGGCCATCGTGCTGGTCACGATCTACGGCGAGCACGACGGCAGCGGTCGCCCCGGCCTGTTCGACTCGGTCCTTCAGGCCGCATGGAGCTTCTGCCTCGCCGCCCGCTCGCGGGGCCTCGGGACCGCATGGACCACCCTCCACCTCGGCGTCGCCGACAAGGTCGCCGAAGCCCTCGACATCCCCGACGGCGTCACCCAGGTCGTGCTGCTGCCCGTCGCCTGGACCATCGGCGACGACTTCTTTCCCGTCGAACGCCGTCCCGCAAGGGAGATCACCTGGTTCGACAAGTGGGGCCGCACCCTGCAGAACCCGACCGAGGGCCGCTCCCCCCTGTTCGCCGACGGCGCCGGGGTCACCGTCGAGATCGACGTCGATGCCAAGCCCGCCGACATCTGGCCGATCATCTCCGACATCGAGCTACCCGCCCGGTTCAGCGACGAGTTCCAGGGGGCCGAGTGGATCGACGACGAACCTGCCATCGGCGCACGCTTCCTCGGACGCAACAAGCGGGACGACCTGGGCGAGTGGGAGGTCACCTGCACGATCGTCGACTTCGAGACCGAGCGGGTGTTCGCATGGAACTCCGTCGACCCTGACAATGCGGCCGCCCAGTGGCGCTTCGAGCTCCAACCGCTTCTGGGTGGAACACGTCTGCGCTTCGCCATGGTCCTCGGCCCCGGCCCGTCCGGCCTGACCATGTTCATCGAGTCCATGCCCGACCAGGAGGCGGCGATCATCGCCAACCGACAGAAGGGCCAGATCGCCAACATGCGTTGCACCATCGAGGGCATCCGCGACCTCGCCGAAGCAGCAGCGGCCGCCCGATCCTGAAATCGTTCGATCCAACCCGGAGGACCCATCCATGACCACGCTCGGACTCTCTGCCGACGAACTGCTCTCGACCACCCGTGCCGTCCGCAAGCGGCTCGACTTCGACCGGCCGGTCGACCAGGCGCTGATCGAGGAGTGCCTCGAGTTCGCCGTCCAGGCCCCGACGGGCTCCAATTCACAGTCCTGGCAGTTCCTCGTGGTGACCGATGAGGACAAGCGGCAGGCGCTGGGCGACCTCTACCGCCGCGGCTGGGAGGCCTACGCCGGCATGTCGGCCAGCGCAGCGGCCCTCGCAGCCGGCGCAGCCGACGACCGGGCCGACCAGCAGATGCGGGTCATGGGGTCGGCCGCCTACCTCGCCGAGAACTTCCACCGGGTACCGGTGATGCTCATTCCCTGCATGCCGGGCCGGGTCGAACAGTGGCCCGGCATGGGTGCCGTCTCGACGCTGGCCGGGATCATCCCCAGCACCTGGTCGTTCATGCTGGCGGCCCGCGAGCGCGGCCTCGGCACCTGCTGGACCACCATCCACCTCATGTTCGAGGAGGAGGCCGCCGAGGTACTCGACATCCCCTTCGCCGAGGTCTCGCAGGTGGCGCTCATCACCGTGGCGCACACCCTCGGCTCGGACTTCAAGCCGGCGACCCGCGAGGGTGGCGCAGCCGCCGTCACGCGCTGGAACAGTTGGGCCTGATCAGGCGGCGAAGTGGTCGGCGAGGCGGTCGAGGGTCTGCTCCATGCCGGCCCGGTTGTGGGTGGCCCGGTCGGCAACACCGCTGAGAATCCGCCCGACGACCACCAGGGACCGCTTGCGAAAGTCGACCCAGGACTCGGTGACCCG
>CAJXIS010000274.1 GCA_913054115.1 uncultured Acidimicrobiaceae bacterium
GGTCCAGTCCGGCCATCTGGGCGATGCCGCCTGCATTGTCGGCGATCGGGCCGTAGGCGTCGACCGAGACCACGATGCCGGTCGTGGAGAGCATGCCGATGGCGGCCACGGCGATGCCGTAGAGCCCGCCGTCGAGAGAACCCATCTGGTCGAAGGCCATCTCGCCACCCCAGTAGGCGACGCCGATGCCGATGGCGAGCAGTGCCACTGAAGAGGCGACCGACACGAGGCCGGCGGAGATGCCGCTCAGGATCGTGGTGGCAGGGCCGGTCTCGGTCTGGCGGGCGATCTTCTTGACAGGCCCGAATTGGTCAGAGGTGTAGTACTCGGCGGTCTTGCCGAGGGCCCAGCCGGCGACCAGGCCGCCGAGCACGGAGATGGCGAGTCCGTAGGCGTTGTCGAATGCATCGCCGGAGAAGAGCCAATGGGCGAGGCCCAGCGTGGCGAGCACGGTGAGCCCCATGGCCACATTGGTGCCCATGTGGAGGGCCTTGGAGAGGGCCTTCGAGTCGGTGGAGTCGCCACCCTTGACGAAGAAGGAACCGATGATCGAGGCGAGCATGCCCACCAGGGCGATGGCCATCGGGAACACGAGGAGGGAGATCGTCACCTCCTGGGTGGCGTTCTCGGCGGACAGGCCAAGGGCGAAGGCAACGAGGGAGATCGGAGCGAGGATCGAGCCGGCGTACGACTCGAACAGGTCGGCGCCCATGCCGGCGACATCGCCCACGTTGTCGCCCACGTTGTCGGCGATCGTCGCGGGGTTGCGGGGGTCGTCCTCGGGGATGCCCGCCTCGATCTTGCCGACCAGGTCGGCGCCGACGTCAGCGGCCTTGGTGTAGATACCGCCGCCGACCCTGCTGAACAGGGCGATCGAGCTGGCACCCAGCCCGTAGGCGGTCACGACCTCGAAGGCCTGGTCGACCTGGAGCATGAGCACGAAGACGATGTAGACCAGCATCAGGCCGGCCAGCGCAAGGCCGGCCACGCAGAAGCCCATCACGGCGCCACCGCGGAAGGCGATCGGCAGCGCCTTGCCCGGTCCCTCCTTGGCGGCCTGGGTGGTGCGGGCGTTGGCCATCGTGGCCACGGTCATGCCCGCATAGCCGGCGGCGGCCGAGAGCACGGCGCCGGTGACGTAGGTGATTGCCGCTGCGGGCACGATCAGGACGCCGATCAGGATCGCCATGACCACCACGAAGCCGGAGACCCAGATGTACTCCTGCTTCAGGAACGCACGGGCGCCCTTCTGGATCTCGATCATCAGGTAGACCATCCGGTCGTCACCTGGATCGGCTGCCTTGACCTTGGTGTAGAAGTACCCGGCGAGCAGCAGGCCGAGAACGGCCGAAGCGGCCGCCAGGTAGGGGATTGACTCCACGAAAGTTTCTCCTCGATGTGTGTACTCGGGACCACGCGTTGCCAACCGGCGGATGCTGGAAGGTGCGGGGCCACCCGGCGCCTCGGGATAGCCACCCGGACCGGGACCGGAAGGACGTTAGTGAGCCAGCCCACCCGGTTCAAACATCGCCTCGAAATCGGATATCGACGTGACAGGTGTCGCAGGTGCTGGAACTCGCGCTCCAGACAGGGCAGCATCATGGTGTGGAACCGAATGCAGTGCGAGCCGAGATGATCGAAAGACGTATGGCCCAGTCGCCCGAGGTCGTCCGTCGGGCCTCGTCCGTCGTGGTCCGACGCCTCCTCGACCTTCCGGAGATGGCAGGCAGACGTCGGATCGGGGCCTACCTCGGCATCCGCGGCGAGGTCGATCCGTCGGCCCTGTGCGAGGTGGAACGCCTCGAGGTCGCCCTTCCCGTGACCACGGCCGGCGAGCCGCTCCGCTTCGTGGTCCCCTCCGGCCCGCTGGAGCCCGGCCCGTACGGCATCCGACAGCCGGGCCGGGGACACGAGGTCGATCCGCTGGACCTCGAGGTCATCGTGGTCCCGCTCGTGGCCGTGGACCATCGGGGAAACAGGGTGGGCCACGGGGCGGGCTTCTACGATCGGACCTTCGCCGCCCGACGGGACCGTCCCGCTCCTCCCGTCCTGATCGGCATCTGCCATGCCTTCCAGGTGGTCGGACAACTCGACGCCAGGCCCTGGGATGTCCCGCTCGACGTCATCGTCACCGACGCCGGCATCCACCGACCGGGGATGGCCCACTTCCCGTCCCCGATGGGCGAGGATTAGCCGGTGCGCATCATCGTGGTGGGCGCCGGCGAGGTCGGCACCTACGTGGCCGACCGCTTCAGCAAGCAGGAGCACGACGTCGCCCTGATCGAGATCGACGGCGCCCGATATCGGGCCGTCGACCAGAAGCTCGATGTCCAGATACTGCAGGGCAGCGGCACCGACCCGGCGATGCTCGAGATGGCCGGAGTGCGGGAGGCCGACCTGCTCGTCGCGGTGACCAAGAGCGACGAGGTCAACCTCGTATCGGCGCTGCTCGCCAGGCAGTTCGGTGTCGACAAAACGATCGTCCGCATCGAGTCGAACCGCCTGCGCTCACCGGAGATCGACGCCCTGTTCGAGGGCGCCGAAGACCACCTCGTCATCGATCCCGACCGTGAGGTCGCCGAGGAGGTCTTACGGCTCATGGAATACCCGGGAGCCCTCGACCTGGTCCAGATGGCGGGTGGCGAGGTGGTCGTTCTGGGCGCCCGACTCCCCGGCCACGCCCCGCTCGTCGGCGTATCGCTCAAGGCGCTCGGTCGCGAACTCGAGCCCGACTGGGACTTCATCGTGGCCAGCATCACCCGCACCGAGGAGGGCGCAGAAGCGGAGGCCACCATCATCCCCCGCGAGGACGTGATCCTGCGCGAAGGCGACCTGCTCCGGGTCGTGTGCAAGCGACGGGCGCTTCGTGACGTCACCCAGCGGCTGGGCCTGGCACGCGACATGCCCACCCGGGCACTCCTCCTCGGCGGCGGGCGCACGGCGGAGTTGCTGGCAGAGTCGCTCATCAAGCGGGGCCTCGACGTCGGCATGATCGAGCGCCGACCCGAGCGGGCCGACGAGCTGAGCGCCCGGCTCGACCGGGCGGTCGTCTACAAGGGCGACATCACCGACGCCGAACTCCTCGAAGAGGCCGACATCGCCGAGCAGGACGTGGTCATCGCCCTCACCGGCGAGGACCACGCCAACGTCCTTGCCTGCCTCTACGCCAAGTCGGCCGGCGCCACCAGGGCACGGCGCCGCGGCGACGACAAGGAAGGCCCCGAGACGATCGCGGTCATCCACCGCCTCGAGCTCCTCGACCTGCTCGAGGCCCAGCAGGTCGACGCAACGGTCAGCCCACGGACCGCCACGGCCAACAGCGTGCTCCGGTTCATGCGCGGGGGCGGCGATTCCGTCGCCGCCGTGGCCACGTTCCTCCACGGCGACGTCGAGGTCCTCGAGTTCGCCGTGTCGGACGACAGCGCCTGCAACGGAGCGACC
>CAJXIS010000275.1 GCA_913054115.1 uncultured Acidimicrobiaceae bacterium
CGCCCTGGCCGGGCTCCGGACACGTCTGACCCTCCGGACACGGCGGCGGCTGGCCACCCTGGTCGCCCTGGCCGGGCTCCGGACACGTCTGACCCTCCGGACACGGCGGCGGCTGGCCCGGATCGCCCGCCGGCTGGTTGACATCGTCGGGAGCGGGAGCGGGATCGGCCTCCTGGGCCGCTGCCGCCACCGGAATCATCAGCACGCTGAGCAATGCCAGCAGCGTGATCCGCAATCCCTGTCGGCCGTACCTGCGTCGTCCTGACGCTCGTCGGAATCCGTGTCGCATCGGATGCCCTCCTGCCCGCTCGAGGGCTCCCCTGAGAGTAATAGTCCCATGACAGTAGGCGCGATGCATCGGCCATATCCACTACAGGCGCCGGAGAGCAGAAGATTCGCTGGACGGGCGATACTGGACGCATGGGATTCGACCCGCAACGGCCCCACCGCCGCCGACCCTCCGACGTCGTCTACGTCGCCGCCGCCCTGATCGTGGGTGTGCTCCTCGTGCTCTGGGCGCTCGTCGGCTGACCGGTGCAGAACCCCGAATCGCTCGGCGACCTCGAGGTCCGCTTCATCCAGCCCTACCAGGCCGTGAAGCCGTACCTCTGCCCGGGCTGCAACCGGGACATCCCCAGCGGCCTCGGACATGTCGTCGTGGTACCGGTCGATGCCCCCGACCTGCGCCGCCACTGGCATCGCGGCTGCTGGAACCGCCGTCGCTGAGCGCTGCCATGGGCGGAAACCGCGTCAGAAGGCGCCCTCGATGCGGTCGAGCACACCGGGCAGCACGCTGACAACATCGAATCGGATCGGGAGCCCCGCATGGTCGTGCCCCGGCCCCGACAGCCATTCGGAGGCGGCTCGGCGCAACCGTTCCCGACGGCGCCGATCGACGGCTTCGGCGGGTGATCCGAACCGATCGGAAGAGCGCGCCTTGACCTCGCAGAAGGCAACGACACCGTGCCCGACCACGATCACGTCGATCTCGCCCGCCCGGCCACGCCAGTTGCGGGCCACGACGCGGTAGCCGTCACGCCGATAGTCGCAGGCAGCAAGGCGCTCGCCCCACAGGCCGAGGGCGATGTGGCGCGTCGGGGACCGGACGGTGGATCTTCTCGAGAGGGCATGCCGGGACATAACCCGACTTTAGGAACGACCTGTGACAGTCGGAACGGCCCCGGAGGGCCGGAGGCGGGTCAGAACTCCCGCTTCTCCTTGACCTTGGCCCGCTTCCCGATCCGGTCGCGGAGGTAGTAGAGCTTCGCCCGGCGGACATCGCCCCTCGTCACGACCTCGATGTGGTCGAGGACCGGGGAGTGGACGGGGAATGTGCGCTCGACGCCGACACTGAAACTGAGCTTGCGGACGGTGAAGGTCTCGCGGATGCCGCTGCCCTGCCGGCGGATGACGACGCCCTCGAAGACCTGGATGCGCTGGCGGTTGCCCTCGATGACCCGCACGTGGACCTTGAGGGTGTCGCCGGCGGCGAAATCCGGGACGTCGTCGCGGAGGTTCGCATGATCGATGAAATCGGTGCGCTGCATAGTGGTTCCTGCTTCAGATCTGTGAGTCAGCGGGAGGCCGACGCTGCGAACAGCGTTTCAGCCGACCGGCAAGCATACGGGCGCCACCGTGCCACCCGGCGCGGCAGGTGCCCTGCTCAGGCGTCGTCCGTGGTGGAGCCCGCCGCTGGATCCGAGAGGCCGTGCGACTCGAGCAGTGCACGCTCCTCGTCGGTCAGGCCACCCCGTCGTTCGATCAGGTCGGGACGCCGTTCGAGGGTGCGTTGGATCGCCATGGCGTGACGCCAACGGGCGATCCGTCCATGATCGCCGGACCTCAGGATCGCGGGTACCTCGTTCCCCCGGAAGTCCGCCGGCCGCGTGTACTGGGGATACTCGAGGAGTCCGGACGAAAAAGACTCGTCACCGGCGGAGGCCTCGTTGCCGAGCACCCCCGGCAGCAGGCGGGCCACCGCCTCGACGACCACGAGAGCTGCCAGTTCTCCACCGGCCAGCACCAGGTCCCCGATCGAAAGTTCATCGTCGCAGAGCCCGCTCCGGATCCGGTCGTCGACGCCCTCGTAGCGTCCGCAGAGCAGCGAGAAACCCTCCATGCCTGCCAACTCCTCGGCGACCCCCTGGTCGAAGCGGCGTCCGGACGGGTCGAGCAGGATCAGCGGACGGGGCGGATCCACCGCCTCCACAGCCGCGAACACCGGGTCCGGCATCAGCACCATGCCGGCACCGCCGCCGAAGGGGCTGTCGTCGACTGTTCGGTGGACGTCGGTGGTGGCGGCACGCAGGTCGCGGGCGTTGACCTCGAGGAGCCCGGCCTCCGAGGCCCGGCCGAGGATGCTCCTGCCGACATAGTCGTCGATCATCTCCGGGAAGATGGTGAAGACGTCGATGCGCACGGTCAGGCTCCCGCACTCTCGTCGTCGTCCCCGTCGAGCAACCCGATGGGAACCTCGACGGAGACGCGAACTCCCGGTTCGTGGTCCACGACGAACACCGAGGGCACGAGTCGTCCGTCCTCGAGTTCGAGGAGGTCGCTCGCCGGGTTGTCGAGCACTGCCCGGACCCTGCCGTGGTTGTGGCCGTGCTGGTCGACGAGCTCGGCGCCGATCACCTGGTGCACCCAGAGGGCTTGGTCGTCCGGATCGTCGATCGGTTCGGCCGAGAGCACGACGCCACGCCAATCCTCGGCGGCGTCCCGGTCCGGGATGCGGTCGAAGTGGACCAGGAACCGCCGCTGGTGGGGTCGGCTGGAGGTGACGGTCAGGTCGCCACGGTCGGTCGACAGGACGGTGCCGGGAGCAAGCCGCTCGGTACGCGAGGTGTGCAGCGTGACCACGACCTCGCCGCGAACGCCGTGGGGGCGGTTGATCCGGCCGACCTCGAGAAGGTTGGGCGCCTCGATGGTGGCGTCCCGTCGATCAGTCGACGAAGTCGACGTCGATCTCGGTCTCGTCGCGGATCGCAGCGGCTCGCACGATCGTGCGAATGGCGTTGGCCACGCGGCCACGCTTGCCGATGACCCGACCCATGTCGCCGTCGGCGACCGTGACCGAGAACTTGCAGCGGTCGTCGCCGGATGTCTCGATGTGGACGGCGTCGGGTTCTTCGACGATCGCTCGGATCAGGAAGCCGAGGACGTCCTCGGCGGTGGGGGCTGAAGCGCTCATGCCTACTCCTCTTCCTCGGTGGCGTCTTCGGCTGGAGCTTCCTCGGCAGCCACGTCGGCCGGGACCTCTTCGGTTGAAACCTCTTCGTTTGAAACCTCTTCGGCGGCCTCTGCGACCGGGGCTTCGGCGACCTCTTCGACCGGAGTCTCGTCAGCGGACTCTTCGACCGGGGCCTCGGCGACCTCGTCAGCGGGCTCTTCGACCGGGGCCTCGTCGACCTCGTCAGCGGGCTC
>CAJXIS010000276.1 GCA_913054115.1 uncultured Acidimicrobiaceae bacterium
CGGCACTGGCCGCTGCCTCCTCGGCGCCGGTCCACGCCGACGTCCAGTCGCTCGTTCCGTGCGCCGGTGACCCGACCGAGGCGGCCCATGCGCCCGGCTCGTGGGCGACCCGCTCGGTGACCGCGAGGGCGGCGTCGGGGTGACGGCCCAGGTGGTCGACGGCGATGACCGTGGCCGGACGGTTCCGCTCCAGCCAGAGCCGGTACGCCTTGCTGGTCGGCATGGCGCCGACCTGGACGACCACGTCCGGTACATGGGCGTCGGCCCACGGCGTGTGGAAGAGGTGCTCGCCGCAGGCCAGGACCGGCGCTGCTGCGACGTGTGGTCCGCAGCGCAGGCCCGATGCCGGGTCGGCGACCACGGGCCAGCCCGTGCGGGCGGCGAGTCCGGCCACGGCGGCGATTCCGGCGTCGTCGAGGTCCATGGGGCCGGCGACCAGCAGGCCCCGGCGCGTGTCGGGGAGGGAGGGAGGCGTCGGCCACGCCGCCGGTGCATGGACGGCGAGCAGTTCCAGCAGGTCGAGCGGCGCCGGGTCGGCATCGGGTGGCTCGAGCGGCTCGCGCAGCGGCCAGTTCACGTGGACCGGTCCGGGCTTGGGCCCGATGGCCGTCCCGAGAATAGAGACCGCCAGTGCCGCAGCCGCCTCGGGTGGCTCGGTGCCGGCCACGGCCGCCTCGACGTAGCGGCGCACGTGGGTGCCGTAGAGGTGCTGCTGGTCGATGGTCTGGGGGGCGCCCCTGCCCTGCATCTCGGGCGGTCGGTCGGCGGTGAGCACGAGGAGGGGCACGCCCGAGTGGAAGGCCTCGACCACGGCCGGGAGGTAGTTGGCGGCGGCGGTGCCCGATGTGCAGACCAGCGCCACCGGTCGTCGGGTGGCACGCGCCAGCCCCAGGGCGAAGAAGGCACCGGCCCGCTCGTCGAGGTGGATCGACAGGTCGAGCCCGGCGGTGCGGTCGGCGGCAATGGTCAGCGGCGTGGAGCGGGAGCCGGGCGAGACGGCGACATGGGCGACCCCGCCGGCGGCCAGCTGGGCGAAGAATGCCCGCAGTGCCGCCTGCGTGGCGACGGGATCGGCGGGCAGGTGCGTGTTCACGTTCTCTCCGAGGCGGCGAGCACCGGGCCCAGCATCGCCCTCAGCTTCACGTCGGTCTCGAGCAGCTCGCGGTCCGGGTCGCTGCCGGTGACGACGCCGGCGCCCGCATACAGGATCGTGCCCGAGGGCCCGACCAGCGCCGACCGCAGCGCCACCCGGAACTCGCCGTGGCCTGCGGCGTCCAGCCAGCCCACGGGACCGGCGAACCAGCCGCGCTCCATGCCCTCGTGTTCACTGCGCAGGTCGGCGGCCAGGTCGGCGGGGTGACCGGATACGGCGGGGGTCGGGTGGAGGGCGCCGACCAGGTCGAGCAGGCCGGTGCCGACGGGCAGGTCGGCGTCGATCGGGGTGTGCAGGTGCTGGATGCCGTGGAGCCTCAGCAGTTCGGGTTCGATGGGGTGGCTGGCGACCACGCCGAGTCCCTCGAGGGCGGCGGTCACGGCGTCGACCACCACGGCGTGCTCGACGCGCTCCTTGGGGCTGGTCAGCAGGCCCTGGCCCAGCGCCTCGTCGATGGCGTGGTCGGTGTGTCGGGGTGCCGACCCGGCCAGGGCGGCGGTGTGGAGGCGTCCGGCGTGCACGGCGGCGAGGCGCTCGGGCGTCGCTCCCACGAAGGCGGTCGGGCCGTCGCTCACGTAGAACGTGGCACAGCCGGGATACTGCTCGCGCAGCGTGGCCAGCAACAGGGGCAGGTCGGGCCGGCGGTCGACGTGGATCGAGCGGCACGGAACCGCCTTCTCGAGGTCGCCACGTGCGATGGCGGCCAGGGCCAGCCGGATCAGGCCCCGGTAGTGCTCGCGTTCCTCGGGGTCGGTCCAGTCGGCTGGCTCGGCGTCGAGGTGTCCGAGCGGCAGGGGTGCCGGCGTCGACGGGCCGGGCCCGGGGCGGCCGCCGACGGCGGTGAGCCACGAGCGCCCGCCGTGTCGCAGCACCTGGACGGCAGGCAGGACCAGTCGGCCGGCGCCGAGGGGGCGCCAGTGCTCGTCGGGCACGCGCTGGTCGAAGGCGAATCCGGCGGCCAGCCGGGGGAGCGGGGCGCCGGTGGGTGCGTCCACGACGAGCCGGTCCAGGATCCGCTCGGCCGCATCGGCGGCGTCGGCGAAACGGGCGTCACCGGACGGCTCGACGGCGGCGGCCCGACCGAGCCCGACCCATGCGACGTCGTCCTCGGGGACCTCCCAGTACCAGGTGTCGTCGGGTGCGGCCGCCATCCAGGCCAGCGGGTCGGCCGCAGCGGAGGCGGCGTCGAGCTCGACGGTCGTGGCCGTGAGGGCATCGGCCTTCCTGGAAAGTGGGCTTGTCAGCGCCATTCGCACCGGACCTCGAGCCGGGAGGCGTCGGCGGCCACGAGGGCGTCGGCCAGCGGTCGCCGGTCGCCGTCGCCGACCCGCTCGAGGGCGTGGGAGACGAGGGAGCGGTGGAAGTGCTGGGCGACGAGGCGGACCACGGCCGGCAACAGGGTCCGGACCACGTCGACCAGGTCGTCGTCGCCGTCGGTGCGCCCCTTGACGTGCTCGGCGAAGAGTTCGACGGCCCGGCAGACCACGTCGTCGACGCCGGCGGCGTGGTCGGTGGCGAGGTGCACGAGCTCGTCGAGCGGGACACCGGCTGCGCTGATGGCGAGGCCGGCCTGCACCATCGAGACGGCGCCCTCGTCGAAGCGGACCTCGCCGGCCGGCGACTCGAGGGGTTGCAGCAGGCCGTTGTCGACCAGCAGCACGACGAGGCCCTCGGGCACGCCGGCCCGCTCGGCGACCTCGGCCCTGGAGAGCGACCTGGCACGGGCCTCGTCGGCCAGGCGTCCCAGGTCGTCCGTCGGCTGGTCGCGCAGGTCGTGGAGCTGGGCGAGCGTGAACCCGGCATCGGCAAGGCGGCGGATCTCGGCCAGCCGGGTGACGTGGGTGTCGCCGTACTCGGCGTGCCGGCCGACCCGTCGTGGTGGGTCGAGCAGGCGCAGGCGCTGGTAGTAGCGGATGGTGTCGATGCTGGTTCCGGCCTCGGCGGCCAGGTCCTCGACGCGCAGTGTCCCGGGTTCCGACATGCCGTGAGTGTAGGAGCAATCACTCTCAGTGTAAATGCTCGTGATATCCAACATCGATTGGACTCGCTCTCGGGCCGCCGGCGTGCGACGATGGTCCGGTGAGCAGCCACCCGGTCGACTACATCGCCCGCACCCGCGAGCAGTACGACGCCCTCGGCTACGAGCCCTACCGCTGGGCCGAACGCCCCGGGCCGCCCCCCTGGGCGCAGGTTCCCACGACGCTCGAGAACTCGACGGTCGCCCTGGTGGCCTCCGGTGGCGCCTACCGGAGGGGCCACA
>CAJXIS010000277.1 GCA_913054115.1 uncultured Acidimicrobiaceae bacterium
GAGGGAGCGGAGGTAATCGACCAGGCGGCGGCGCCGGAAGGGCCAACTGTTGACGCCGTCGAACGCCCGCCCGTTGCGGATGTTGCAGGTGGCGATGCGCAGGGTGTCGGCCATTGGTGTCCGACGGTAGCCGGGTGCCGGCTCCCGGTCTCAGCGCACCGACACGAGGGCGATGTCAGTGGTGTTGCCGGAGGTCGTCGTGAGGTCCGGCCGGTAGGCGTAGCCCTCAGGATGTGCGAAGTCGACCAGGCCGTCGGGATCGTCGAGGCGATGCTCGAGCAGGTGGCGGACGAGCGCCCCCTTGAGCAGTTTGTTCCAGTGGGACACCGTCACGAGCGCCCGTTCGCCCGACCTCTCGACGTCGTCGAGGAACCGCACCCGGATCCGGTGGCCGGCGATCGTCGGATCCCAGGCGGCGGCATGTTCGTTGGGCAACAGGTCCCAGACGGTTGCGGCGGCGGCTTTCGTGAGGGCGGCGGTGAGGTGCGGCCTCCAGAAGCGGGCGGGCCTCCCGAGGCCGGGCAGGGGTGCGCCCATCTTGAGCTTGTAGTCGGGGATCGGGTCCGATGGCCGGACGGCGCCCCACAGCCCCGAGAACACGACGACCTGTTCGTCGAGTCGCTTCCTCAGGTGGGCGGGGAGTGAGCCGGCGTCGAGTGCGTCGTAGAGCACCCCGGTGTAGCGCCCGATGGCGGGCATGGTGGGGGCGGTGTCGATGGAGAGGTTGGCGGCCGTGGCCTCGTCTGCCCTCGCCGCACCGACGCCGAGGAGCTTCGTCCTGGCCTCGATCGGGCAGCCCATGGCATCGACGAGGGCGTCGATCACCTCACGACGTGCCTCGTCCAAATCGGGAAACGACTGTCCGGCCCCGTGCCATGGGACGCCGGCACCGCCGGTGGCCTTCTTCTCGGAGGGCGGCAGCAGGATCAGCGGCGGCACGTCGGTCATATCGGGTGCGGGTGGGGGCGATCGGATGCGTCAGGCGTCGGCCGGCGGGGGCATCTGCTCGAGCATGGCCGCCATCTGTGCCTGGACCTTCTCGACGGCCTTCCGGGGACGGATCATGACCTTGAACTCGGTGATCAGGCCGTCGTCGTCGCAGGTGATGATGTCGACCCCGTTGACCGAGACGCCGTCCATCGTCGTCTCGAACTCGAGGACGGCGTGGTTCCCGTCGAGGATGCGCTTCGTGTAGCGGAACCCGGAGGAGTCGTCGGTTGGGTCCGGGTCGTCGCTGCCGTCGCCGGGGAAGACCTGGTAGGCGGCCCTGAGGTAGAGGGCCGTCAGGTCACGGCCTTCCATGGGCCGGAACAGCACGGGCGACCAGAAGGTGCAGTCCTCGTGGAGGACGTCCTCGAACGCCAGCTCGCCACGCAGCACAGCGTGCCAGCGCTCGATCGTGGTGGCGATCATCGTGATCGGGCCGTCGCCTGCCTACAGGGCGCAGGCCATGTCGGCGCCGCAGCACATCGGGGACTTGATCTTGCCGTGGTCGTTGGGGCAGCGGGAGACCTGCACGGTCGAACCGTCGTCCTTGGTGAGGATGTCGTTCACCAGCGGGGCGTCGCAGGCGCCACAGGTGGCGTTGACGGACATGCCGCAGGAAGCGCATTCGTAGGTGGCCATCGGGGGGTTCCTCTCGTCGCAACGGGTCGGTGCCGATCCTGCCATACCCGGGACCCGGCTCCGGCTTCCGGGATTGCTCGCTACCCTCGGCCGCGTGGGACGCATCTCGAATACCATCGGTCTGGCGAAGGTCTCGTGGGGGGTGCTGCGCAAGGACCGTGAGCTCCTCTTCATCCCGGTGCTGTCGTTCCTCGTGTCGATCATCGTGCTGGCCGTGCTGTGGGTGCCGACGCTGCTCTCGATCGACACCGCCGGCCTGGCCGGCGAGACGTCCGAGATCCCCTCGATCGTGCCGGTCGTCGGGGTGCTCAGCGCCCTGGCCCTCGGGGTGGTGAGCGTGTTCTTCACCGGGGCACTGGTTGCCGGCGCCCACGAGCGACTGACCGGTGGCGACCCCACCGTGGGTTCCGCCCTGGGTCGTGCGACGGCGCGTCTCCCCGGGCTCCTGCCCTGGGCCCTGCTCACGGCGACCGTCGGCCTCGTGCTGCAGGCGTTGCGGGAACGGGCCGGGGGACTGGGCCGCTTCGTCGTGGGCATGATCGGCATGGCGTGGGATGTCGCCACGTACCTCGTCATCCCGGCGATCGTTATCGACGGCCATGGACCGGTGTCGGGCCTCAAGACCTCGGCCGCACACCTCAAGCGGACCTGGGGCGAGAACATCGCAGCCAGGGTCGGCTTCGGCCTCCTCGGTTTCCTCGCCATCCTCCCGGTGGCACTCCTGTTGTTCGTCACGGGTGCACTCGGGAGCGCGGCATTCGTCGTCGGGATCGTCTTCGCCGTGGTCTGGGTGGCCACTGTCATGGTCGTGTTGAGCGCACTGGGGGCGGTCTTCCAGACGGCCCTCTACCTCTACGCCACCACCGGCACCATCCCGACCGGCTTCGAGCAGTCGAGCCTCTCCGAGAGCTTCCGCACGAAGTAGGGGAGCGGTTCGCCGACGGCTGGTCAGTCGTCGTGGAGCCAGGGGGTGTGGCAGACGCCGATCAGGAGGCCCTCGGGTCCGAGGAGTCGGGCGATGACCTGACCCCACGGTTCGGTGCGGGTGTCATGGACCAGTTGATGACCCTTGGCGACGAGTTCGTCGGCAGCAGCCTGGACGTCGGAGACCTCGAACTCGATCGTCGCCTGGGGGACCGGGACATCGGCGGGCCACTCGCTGGTCCCGAAGCACGATTCGGCGGCGTCGGTGAGCGGCCAGACCCCGAGATGCTTGGTCCCCTCGAAACCGTCCACGGCGATGTAGTCGCCCGAGACGACATCGAGGGGGAGCCCGAGGGTGTCCCGGTAGAAGGCGTGGCCGGCCGCCGGGTCGGCGACGATCGGAGCGAAGCCGGCCACGAAGAGGATGTCCATCCCCCGAGCCTTGCACACCTGCTGCAAGGCGTCGCTCAGTCAACTGGTTAGCGGATCACCAATCGGCATCGAGGTCGAATCGCACGCTCATCAGGATGATTGATCCGTCGGCATCGAGGTGCCCGGTGACCAGCAAGCGCGGCACGAGGTATCCGACGACGAGTGCATGGCGATAGTTGGGACGATCGGGAAACAGGGTTGCGAGATCGTCGAACCTGTTGGCGAACAACTCGACGATCGGCGGTAGGTCGACCAACAGGAAGTCGGTGACGCTCGGCTCGCCGTTCGGGCCACGCTCAGTGCCGAAGTGTCCGTCGAGGAACTCCGAGAACTGCTCGTCGACCCGGGCGGGCCGACGGGCGGTCACCGTTCGGCGGTCTGGGTCGATTCGGTCTTGGCGATGTG
>CAJXIS010000278.1 GCA_913054115.1 uncultured Acidimicrobiaceae bacterium
GACGCCTTCCTCCCCGCATCGACCCGACCCCTGCGCGTGGTCGCCAACCGTGGCGCCAACGGCATCGACGGACAGGTCTCCACCGCCATCGGCGTGGCCGTCGGATCGCCCGACCCCACCGTGCTGCTCACCGGCGACCTGGCGCTGCTGCACGACCTCTCGGGGCTCACGGCCGCCAACCGGCTGGGCGCCGACCTCACCGTCGTCGTGGTCGACAACGACGGGGGCGGCATCTTTACGTTCCTGCCGATCGCCGACTCGGCGACCATCGACCATCACCGGCTGTTCCACACGCCGCACGGCCTCGACATTTCCCACGTGGCCCCGCTCTGTGGGGCGTCGTACACCCGAGCCGCCGACCGTGCGTCGCTCGACGCGGCGCTGGCTGCGACCGCCGGACGGCCGGGGCTCCACCTCGTGCACGTCCCCGTCGATGCGGCCACCAACGTCAGGCTGCACCGGGGGGCGGCAGCCGCCGTGGCCGAGGCGCTGTTCCAGGAGATCGGGCCGTGACCGCCGACCTGCACGTCGAGGTCGATGGCGACGGCCCGGCGCTGCTGCTGCTCCACGGATTCACCGGGTCGACCGCCACGATGTGGCCGCTCGGACGCACCCTCACCGACCGGCGGAGGGTGCTCGCCGTCGACCTCCCCGGCCACGGCCGCACCGGCCTGCTGGAGCCGCGCGACCACCGCTTCGAGGCGACGCTCGCCGCACTCGTCCGCATCCTCGACCAGCGGGACATCGAAGAGACCGATGTGCTCGGCTACTCGATGGGCGGTCGTCTCGCCCTGGGCCTCGCCGTCCGCCACCCGGACCGGATCCGCTCGACCGTCCTCGTCGGCAGCACCGCCGGCTATCCCTCCGACGCGGAGCGGGCGGCACGACGGCGGTCCGACAGCGCGCTGGCCGACGACCTGCTCGAACGCGGCCTCGAGTGGTTCGTCGACCACTGGATGGCCCTGCCCCTGTTCGAGTCGCAGCAACGACTCGGCGACCGGGCGCTGGCCGATGCCCGGTCCCTGCGGCTCGCCAACGACCCCGAAGGGCTGGTCGCCAGCCTGCTCGGCTCCGGCACCGGGGCGCAACCGTCGTTCTGGGGCGAGCTCGAAGCGGTCCGCGGACCGGTCCTTCTCGTCGTCGGCGACGAGGACTCCCGCTACCGGCGCCTGGCCTTCCGGCTGGCCTCCTCCCTGTCCATGGCGGCGATCGAGGTGATTCCCGAGGCGGGCCACGCCGCACACCTCGAGAACCTCCCAGCCGTGGCGGCGGCGGTCCTGGGCTTCTTCGATCAGGTGGACGGCCCGTGAGCGACCCAGGGGTGATGGGGGCCCGCCTGTTTCGCCGCACCCTGCGGCTGCACCGGCCCGTGGCCACAGCCCACGGTCCGGTCGGTGACCGCCAGATCCTGTTGCTCGGCCTTTCCGACGCCGCCGGGAACACCGGCTGGGGCGAGGCCGCCCCCCTGGCTGGCTTCACGCCCGAGACCGTCGACGAGGCCGGCCAGGCCATCCTCGACTGGCTGGCCGACGACGATCGCATCGAGCCACCCGCCACGCCGACCGCCAGGGCCGCCGTCGACGGGGCCCTCCTGCACCTGGCGGCCCGTGCCGCAGCCCTCTCGCTGCACCGGCACCTGAACCCCGACAGCCCGTCGTCGTTCGCCGTGTCGGCCCTCGTCACCGGCGACACACCCGATGACCTGGCCGCTGCCGGCCGGACCGCCGTGGACGCCGGCCACCGGACCCTCAAGGCCAAGGTCGGTGCCCTCGCCTTCGACGCCGACCTCGCCCGGGTGGCCGCCCTGCGCGACGCCGTCGGGCCCGGGGTGGCGATCCGCCTCGACGCCAACGGAGCCTGGGACGCCGACGAGGCGCCGGGCCACCTCGAACGGCTCGCCGGCTACGGGATCGAGTTCGTCGAGGAGCCGGTGGCGGGGGTCGACGCACTCGCCGCCGTGCGGGCCGGCTCCCCCATCCCGATCGCCGCCGACGAGTCCGCCACATCACCCGAAGGGGTCGCCGCCGTGATCGCCGCCGGTGCCGCCGACCTCCTGGTGCTCAAGCCGTCGGCGGTCGGCGGGATCGTCGTGGCGGCCGAGCTGGCCGCCATCGCACGGGAGGCGGGTCTCGGGGTCGTCATCACGTCGTTGCTGGACGGTGCCGTCGGCGTCTCGCACGCCGCCCACCTGGCCTCGGCCATCGGCGCCATCGACCCGGCCCCCGGCCTCGCCACCTCGGCCCTCATCGCCGAGGACGTCGGCACGCCGCCGGGCCACGCCGGAGGAAACCTGTTGCTTTCCGCCAGTGACGGGGAGGTACGCGTATGACCGGGCGAAAGGGCACCTGCGGCGTTTTCGCCGCGCTCGCCCTGCTCGCGGTGGCCTGCGCCTCCGACCCGACGAGCGGGTCGCCCCAGGTCGCCGGCGAGCCCGTCTACCTCTTCACCGCTCCCGAGCCCGGGTACTTCGCAACCATCGGGGAGATGTTCGACGAGTCGCCACTCGTCGTGCTCGGCGAGGTGGTGAAGGTCGAACGGGGAGAGCCCATGTCCGAAGGGGCCCACCCGGACGAGGACTCGTTCCTCGTGATGGGGCTCTATACCGTCCGGGTCACCGAGGCACTCAAGGGCACCCCCGATCCGACGATCATCGTCCGACGGACGTCGTTCTCGCAGTCGGGCGACGAACTGCGTCCCGTCGCCCTCGAGGGCATCCTGCCGAACGAGGTGGGCGACTCGGTGTTCTGGTTCCTCGAGGAGTCGGACGGCAGCCCCGGGATGTTGCAGGCATTCCGACTCCAGGGCATCTTCGAGGTCCGGGACGGGATGGTCGTGTCCGAGTTGAACGTCGAACACGGGCCGGCACACCAGGTCGACGGCCGACTACTCGCCGAGGTGTTGGACCTGCTCGCCGAGGGATCGTAGGCCCGCCTCCTAGCCCAGCGCCCGGCCGACTGCGTTGCGCATGTCGTCGGTGCCGGTGACCTCGCCGTAGACGGCCTCCGACTCGCGGGCGGCCGCCGCATAGACGCCCTTGGCCATGAGCGACCGCTCGGCCGCCCGCCGCCGCCAGTAGACGGCGGCCCTCGTCCGGTGGGCGCCCTCGTGCTCGGGCTCGGCCGCCACCGCCAGTTCCACCAGGTGGCAGGCCAGGCGCAGGTCGCCGGACTCGACCAGCTCGAGCGCCCGGTCGGTGAGCGCCTCGACCGACCCGGCCAGGGCCACCATCTCTGCACCCAGTGCCGACTCGCGAGAAGGCTTGAGATGGGCCGGGTTGCCGTCCCACCAGCCGCCGAACTGCCGGTAGACGTTGCGCACCACGAACTCGGGCTCGTCGTACTGAGGCGCCAGCCACGGCCGGTCGGCCAGGTGCTCAGGCA
>CAJXIS010000279.1 GCA_913054115.1 uncultured Acidimicrobiaceae bacterium
TGGCCGATCCCCCGGCCGGCACCAGCGACGCCTACCTCCGCATGATCCCACGCACCGAGATGGACATCGCCATCGTCGGCTCCGCTGTGCGGCTCACCGTCGATGGCGACATCGTCACCGATGCCAACGTGGTCCTCGGCGCCGTGGCACCCACCGCCGTCACGGTGCCCGACGCAGTGGCAGCCCTGATCGGCGCCACCATCAATGCCGGCCTGATCGACGACTCGGTCATGAACACACTGGCCGACGCCGCATCCGCCGCCTGCAACCCGATCGACGACAAGCGGGGAACCGTCACCTACCGGCGCCAGGTGGCCGGTGTCCTGACCAGGCGGGCGGCAGCGATCGCTGCCGGCCGCGCCCAGAACGGGGCCTGATCCATGTCACGAACTCATATCACCTGCACGGTCAACGGAGACCCGGTCGACTTCCTGGCCAGCGACGACACGTCCCTGCTCGACGCCCTGCGTGATGAGCTGGGCCTCACCGGGGCGAAGGAGGGCTGCGGCACCGGCGACTGCGGCGCCTGTTCGGTGCTCATCGACGGACGCCTCAACTGCTCGTGCCTGGTGTTCGCCCCCGAGGCCGAGGGAAGCGACATCGTGACCGTCGAGGGCATCGCCGACGGCGACCGCCTCCATCCCCTCCAGCAGACCTTCCTGGAGGGAGCGGCCCTGCAGTGCGGCATCTGCACCCCCGGCGTTCTCATCGCCGCCAAGGCGTTGCTCGATGAAAACCCGGATCCGACCGAGACCGAGATCCGTTACGCCCTCGCCGGAAACCTCTGCCGCTGCACGGGCTACGACAAGATCATCCGTTCCGTTCAGGAAGCCGCGGTTCGGCTGAAGGGAGTGGTCCGATGACCGTCACCGAGGATCGTCCGACCTACAAGTGGGTCGGCACACGACCGATTCGGCACGACGGGTACGAAAAGGTCATCGGCAAGGCCCGCTTTGCGGCGGATCTCAACCTGCCGGGCCAACTCCATGCCGCGTACCTTCGGTCACCCCACGGCCATGCCCGCATCATTTCGATCGACACCTCGACGGCGGCAGGGATGCCCGGGGTCAAGGCCGTGGTCACCGGAGCCGACTTTCCCGATCTCGACCCCACTGACCCCAACTTCGACGTCTCGGTCAACGTCATGGCCCGCGGCATGGCGCTCTACAACGGTCACGCACTGGCCGCTGTCGCCGCATCGACCCGGGCCGAAGCCGCTGCCGCCGTGGCAACAATCCAGGTCGAGTACGAACTCCTTCCCGTGATCCTGACCCTCGACGAGTCGATGGCCGATGATGCACCGCTGGTGAACGAGCACAACATCACCAGATTCGTCGAAAGCGACGGTCCGTCCAACCTGGCGACGGCCAACGTCCTCGAGCGGGGCGATGTCGATGCCGCGTTCGCAGCGGCCGACCTGGTGGTCGAGCGCGAGTTCGACACCGCCTTCGTCCATCAGGGCTACATCGAACCCCACGGGTGCGTGGTCGATGTCGGCCCCAACGGGAAGGCCGACATCTGGGCGTCGTCGCAGGGCCACTTCATGGTCCGATCCCTGACCGCTGCGATCCTCGGGTGGGAGCCATCCAAGATCAAGGTGACTCCGGCAGAGATCGGCGGTGGCTTCGGCGGCAAGACCACGATCTACCTCGAGCCGATAGCGGCCCGGCTGTCGCAGATGAGCGGACGTCCGGTCAAGCTCGTCATGACCCGCGAGGAGGTGCTGCGGGCCACCGGTCCCGCTCCGGCGTCGCAGTCGAGGGTCAAGATCGGAGCCAGCAACGACGGCGAGCTCACCGCCATCGAATGCTGGTTCGGCTACACAGTGGGGTGCACCAACGACCTTGCGGGGCTGATCGGGGCGATGTCGGTGGCGTCCTACAAGTTCCCCAATCTGAAGCTCGAGGCCATCGGCATGCTCACCAACACGCCGAAGACCGCCGCCTACCGGGCGCCATCCGCCCCTCAGGCGGCATTCGCGATCGAGTCGGTCATCGACGAGATCGCCCAGGCACTCGACATGGACCCCATCGACCTGCGACTCAAGAACGCCGTCGTGGAGGGTGACCCCACCGCCATGGGGATGCCCCATCCCCGGATCGGGTTCGTCGAGTGCCTCGAGGCACTCCGCGACTCCGACCACTACCGGTCGCCGGTACCCGACGGTGCGGCCCGGGGCATCGGATCCGGCTTCTGGTTCAACATCGGTGAGCAGTCCAGCGCCACGGTCAACCTCAACGAGGACGGCACGGCGACGGTCATCACCGGTAGCCCCGACATCGGCGGCAGCCGGACCTCGATGGCCCTGATGGCCGCCGAAGAGCTCGGAATCGACGTCTACAGCATCACCCCGGTGGTAGCCGACACCGAATCCGTGGGCTTCACCGACGTGACCGAGGGCAGTCGGGCCACCTTCTCGACCGGCATGGCCGTGGTGAACGCCTGCCGCGAGCTCATCGAGGAGCTCAGGGCCAGGGCCGCCAAGATCCTCGGTGTCGAACAGGACGCTGTCACGTGGGTCGACGGCACCGCAGTCGCCGACGGCCATGACCCGCTGCCCCTTGCGGCCATCACCGCGAAGGCGAAGAGCACCGGTGGTCCCCTCACCGTCACCGCGTCGCTCAACGCCGGAGGCGCCGGCCCATCATTTGCCGTGCACTGTTGCGACCTCACCGTCGATGAGGAGACCGGCCAGGTGACCATCCTTAGGTACACCGCGACCCAGGACGCAGGCACGGCGATCCACCCCAGCTATGTCGAGGGACAGATGCAGGGCGGCACCGTCCAGGGAATCGGATGGGCCCTGAACGAGGAGTACGTCTTCGACGACGAGGGTTCCATGGAGAACGCCAGCTTCCTCGACTACCGGATCCCGGTGGCATCCGACCTACCCATGATCGACACCATCGTCATCGAGGTTCCCAATCCCGCCCATCCCTACGGCGTGCGCGGGGTCGGCGAAACCGGAATCGTCCCGCCGATGGCCACCATCGCCAACGCCATCGCCCGGGCCACCTCGACACGGATGACCTCGCTGCCGATGTCGCCCCCAAAGATCCTGGCTGCCCTCGACACCCCCTGAGCGCCTCGAGATGCCTCGCGTCCACCTCATGTCCGACCACCGCCGTTTCACCAACGGCGAAGCGATCGTCGAATCGGAGGGTGCCACCGTCGGAGCGGTGATCGCAGAACTCGAGCAGCGCTATCCAGGCCTCGGCGAGGCCCTCACCCATGGGGCCTCGGCCGGCGTGAACGGGGTGATCCACTCCGAGCCCCAGTACCTCGCGGTCGACCCCGACACCGACATCTACTTCGTGGCACCCCTCACCGGCGGCTGATCCATCACCGGCGGCCAACCCCTCACCGGCGGCTGA
>CAJXIS010000280.1 GCA_913054115.1 uncultured Acidimicrobiaceae bacterium
CCCTGCGCTGGAGCGGCACGTCGCCGGGTCGGCCCAGGGGCCGTCCCAACGGAAACTCGCAGTGGAGGGCCCGGGGTGGACGGGTGGTCTCGACCTGTTGGCGGATCAGGGACAGGGCGACGGTGGCGATCCCGGCCTGTTCGAGGACGGATGCGAGCGTACCCACGGTACGCGTGCACAACGGTCAGACCGGGGTGAGCAGGACCACGTCGACGCCGTCGTCGAGCAGGTGGCGTGCAGCGGCGGGTCCCGTGTCGAGGCGGATCGTCTCGAGGGTGTGGTCGATCTGTGCGCCCATGAACGAGATGTTCACATCGGCGACCGAACCGATGACTCCCTCCTCCGCCATCTCGTTCAGGCGGTCGATCGGGAACACCACGTTGGAGTCGACGATCCAGCCGGTGCGGTCGAAGTTGGGGCTGAAGTGCGCAAGCGTCAGGTCGCGTGCATCGGCGGGTAGCACCGTGAACGACTGGTCCCCGGGGTTCCAGTCGGCACCGGTGGATTCACCGGGTCGGGTGGTTCGGAGGCCGGCCGTCGTCACAACCGCCACGCGGCTCTGCGCCAGCGGGGCGGGCGTCGTCCATGGCACCTCGTCGAAGGCGAAACCCTCGAGGTCGGACAGTGCCTCGCGTACCTGTCGGTCTCCCATGTCCCGTCTCCCTGCTTCCTGATCGCCGGTTGCCGATCGACCCACTCTCCCAGCCCGGGGGCCTCGACCGCCACACGTGCCCGTCCGCACCGTCCGGTCCGGGTCGGTCCGGGTCGGCGCTCAGCCGACGACCACCGTCCAACCGTGGCCCTCGAGCGCTTCGACGACGGTCTCGGTGTGGCGGAAGTCCCGGGTCTCGACCGTGAGGGAGAGGACGGTCCGCCTGGCCGACACCTGGTCGAACAGGCGCCCGTGGTCGACCTCGAGGATGTTGGCGCCCGTGTCGCCGATCGCCGACGCCACGAGGGCGAGCTGGCCCGGGAGGTCGTCCACGCCGATCCGCAGCCGGACGATGCGCCGGTCCGTCACCATCTGGCGCATCAGCACGGAGGCCAGCAGCCGGGTGTCGATGTTGCCACCCGAGAGGACCAGGCCGACCCGGCGCCCCCGGAACCGGTCACGGTCGGCGAGCAGGGCCGCCAGCGGACACGCCCCCGCCCCCTCGGCGACCGTCTTCTCGATCTCGAGATAGAGCACGATCGCCCGCTCGATGTCCAACTCCTCGACGGTCACCACGTCGTCGACGAGCGCACGGACTATCGGCACGGTGAGGGTGCCCGGGTCCCGGACGGCGATGCCGTCGGCGAGCGTGTCGGCGGTGGCCACGTCGAGCGTCCGGCCGTCGAGTGCCGCGACCATGCCCGGATAGGTCGTGCTCTGCACGCCGATGACCTCGGTCTCCGGGGACCGTTCGGCGACCACGATGGCGATGCCGGCGATGAGACCGCCGCCGCCGATCGGGGCGATCACCACATCGAGGTCGTGGTCGGCGAGCAGCTCGAGCGCCAGGGTCCCCTGCCCGGCGATGACGGCCGGGTCGTCGTAGGGATGCACCAGGGTGAGCCCCGCCTCGGCGGCAAGGGTTTCGGCCAGCGTCGCCGCGTCGGCATACGAGACGCCGGCCTGAACGACCGTCGCACCGAGTGCCTCGGTGTTGGCGACCTTGGTGAACGCCGCGGTCGACGGCATGACGATCGTGGCCGGGATGCCGAGCCGTTGCGCATGGTGGGCGACGCCCTGGGCGTGGTTTCCCGCCGATGCGGCGACGATTCCGCGGGACCGCTCGTCGTCACCCAGCAGGTGCAGGCGGTTGGCGGCACCGCGGTCCTTGAACGAGGCCGTGAACTGCAGGTTCTCGAACTTGACGACCACCTCGGCACCCGTGAGGTCCGACAAAATCGCCGACCGTGCGCTCGGGGTGCGCACGACCTGGCCGCCGATGCGCGCGGCGGCAGCCTCGATGTCATCGATGGTGACGGCGGGTGCATCCACGCCCCGCACGCTACGTCACGCCGGTCGGGCGGACGGCGGCGTTCCCGGGTTCGCGGGTTCCCGGCGTGCCATGCTCCACCCCATGGGCACACCGGCACCGTGGGGCGACCCGGAGCGGCGCTTCGGTTCCGCCATGGTGTGCACGATCGACGCCCTCGCCTCGCGGGCCGGCGTCGACATCCTCGGGTCGGGTGGCAACGCCGTCGATGCCGCCATCGCCGCCAATGCGGTGCTGACCGTGACCGCCCAGCACATGTGCGGGCTGGGCGGCGACCTGTTCGCCCTCGTCCACCGTGGCGACGGCCCGCCGGTGTGCCTCAACGCCTCGGGGCGTGCGGGGTCCGGAGCCGATCCCGACCGCCTGCTCGCCGACGGCCACCGGTCGATGCCGGAACGGGGCGACGTGCGGGTGGTGACCGTTCCGGGGTGCGTCGACGGCTGGACGGCGCTGCACGAACGCTTCGGTTCGTTGCCGCTGGCCGAGGTCCTGTCGCCGGCGATCACCCTCGCCGAGGAGGGCTTCGAGGCGTCGCCCCTCCTGGTACCCGCTGCGGCCGGAGTCCGGGGGCGTGTCGGTGCACAGGACTTCGAGGGGTTGGTGCAGACCGGCCAGGTGGTCCGCCGACCCGGCGTGGCCCGGGTGCTGCGGGCGTTCGCGGAAGGTGGCCGCGACGCCGTGTACCTGGGCGAGTACGGCGACGAGCTGCTCGCCGTCGGGTCCGGTGAGTTCACCGGCGACGACCTGCGCCGATCGCAGGCCGACTGGGTCGATCCTCTCGGTGTCAGGGCCTGGGGCCACGACGTCTGGACCGTGCCGCCCAACTCGCAGGGCTACCTGACCCTGGCGGCGGCCGTGATCGCCGACGGGCTCGATCTGCCCGGCGAGGACGACCCGTTGCGGACCCACCTGCTGGTCGAGGCGATGCGCCAGGCGGGCCACGATCGGCACGACGCACTCCATGAGCACGCCGACGGGCCTGCCCTGCTCTCTTCCGCCCGGCTCGATCCACGCAGAAACGCCATCGATCCCCACCATCGGACCGTGCTCGGCGACGGCTGGCACGACGGCGACACGATGTACGAGTGCGTGGTCGATGGTGACGGCATGGCGGTGTCGCTCATCCAGTCGAACGCCAACGGCTTCGGCAGCCATGTGACCCTGCCGGGCCTCGGGATCTTCCTGCACAACCGCGGACTCGGATTCAACCTCGAACCCGACCACCCCGCCCGCTACGGACCCGGGCGCCGGCCTCCGCACACGCTGGCGCCTGCGCTGGTCACCCGGCCGGATGGCTCGTTGCGTTCGGTCCTGGGCACCATGGGCGCCGACGCCCAGCCGCAGGTGGTGCTCCAGATGCTGGTGCGACTCCTCGTC
>CAJXIS010000281.1 GCA_913054115.1 uncultured Acidimicrobiaceae bacterium
CCTCCAGCCCGTCTTCACCGCCCACCCCACCGAGGCCTCCCGCCGGTCGATCCTCAACAAGCTGGCCCGCATCTCCGACCTCGTCGAGGAGCGCACCGAACCGTGGCGCACCTCGGCCGACCAGAAACGAATCGACCGGCGCATCGACGAGCTCATCGATGCCATGTGGCAGACCGACGAGATCCGCCACGACCGGCCCGACCCCTTCGACGAGGCCCGCTTCGTCCTCTACTACATCAATCAGACGGTCCGGCACGCCGTGCCCCAGCTGCTCGACGACATGGCCGCCGTCCTCGAGGACATCGGCGAGCGGCTCGATCCCGACCGCTCCCCGATCCGCTTCGGCACCTGGGTCGGCGGCGACCGCGACGGCAACCCCAACGTCTCGCCAGGCACCACCCTCGCCGTCCTCGACCTCCAGCGACGGCATGCCATCGAACTCCTCATCGACGAGATCGGCGACCTCTCCGACGAGTTGAGCGTCAGCTCCCGCATCCGGAAGATCCCCGACGACCTCCTCGAGATCGCCGCACGCGACCTCGCCGAGCACGCCGACCTGCTCATCGGCACCGATCCGCACGAGCCCTACCGCATCCGGTGCACCGTCATGCGACACCGCCTCGCCGAGGCATTGCAACGCTCCGCCGCCGGTTACGGATCCCCCGCCGAGCTGGCCGCCGACCTCGAGCACCTCGACCGCTCCCTCCGCAGCCACGGCGGGTCGCTCCTCGCCGACGGGCGTCTCACCAGGGTGCGCCGGATTCTTGCCATGGTCGGCTTCCACTTCGCCGCCCTCGACATCCGCGAGCACGCCGAACGGCACCACGAGGCGCTATCGGGAATGTTCGAGGCCATCGGCGTCGACTACGCCGGCGCCACCCCCGCCGAACGCACCAACCTCCTCGCCACCGAACTCGAGAGCCGACGGCCCCTCGCCCCGCCGCACGGATCCGGCGAACACGACTGCCTCACCCTCTTCCGCACCCTGCGCCGGATCCTCGACCGCGACGGCGACGCCGTCATCGAGAGCTACATCGTCTCCATGACCCGCGGCGTCGACGACCTGCTCGCCCCCGTGATCCTCGCCCGCGAGGTCGGCCTCGTCGACCTCGGCCACGACATCGCCCGCCTCGGCTTCGTCCCCCTCTTCGAGACCATCGACGACCTGCGCGCCATCGGCCCGATCCTGCGCGAGCTGTTCGCCGTCCCCGCCTACCGCAAGCTGCTCACGCTGCGGGGCGACCTGCAGGAGGTCATGGTCGGCTACTCGGACTCCAACAAGGACGGCGGCCTCACCACCTCGCAGTGGGAGATCCACAAGGCGCTGCGTGTCATCCGCGAGGTCGCCGAGGAGAGCGGCATCCGCATCCGGGTCTTCCACGGCCGCGGCGGCACCATCGGCCGCGGTGGCGGCCCCACGCACGGCTCGATCCTCAGCCAACCCAACGGCGTGCTCGACGGCGAGGTCCGCTTCACCGAACAGGGCGAGGTCATCGCCGACAAGTACGGCCTCCCCGAGATCGCCCGACGCAACCTGAACCTCGCCGTCACCGCCCTCATCGACGCCTCGCTCGCCCATACGGCCCCCCGCCACGACACCGCCACCATCGACCGCTTCTACGACGTCATGGAACAGATGTCGGTGGCCGCCTACGAGGCCTACCGGGCGTTCGTGGAGACCCCCGGCCTCCCCGAGTACTTCTCCTCCTCGACCCCCGTCGAAGAGCTCGGGTCCATGAACATCGGATCGCGTCCCGCCCGCCGCGCCGCTGCCGCCTCCGGCATCGCCGACCTGCGGGCCATCCCCTGGGTGTTCGGCTGGACCCAGTCCCGCCAGATCATTCCCGGCTGGTACGGCGCAGGCAGCGCCATCCGGGCCGCCTTCGACGCCGGCCGCCGAGACGACCTGAGGGCCATGTACGACGAGTGGCACTTCTTCCAGACCTTCATCTCCAACGTCGAGATGACCCTCGCCAAGACCGACCTCGCCATCGCCCGCCACTACGTCCAACGCCTCGTCGACCCCTCCCTCCACCACATCTTCGACCTGGTGATCGCCGAGCACGCCCTCACCACCGAGATGGTCGCATGGGTCACCGGCACCGAACTGCTCGCCGACAAGCCGCTCCTGCGCCGCACCCTCGAGGTGCGCGACGCCTACCTCGATCCCATCAACGTGCTGCAGGTCGAGCTGCTGTCACGGGTGCGGTCGGGTGACTCGGGGGAACGCGAGGACCTGATGCAACGTGCGCTGCTGCTGTCGATCAACGGCATCGCCGCAGGAATGCGAAACACGGGCTGAGCGACCCACGGTCGTGGGCTCCACCAGCATCTTCCTGGGGGGGGGCGTGGTCGGACTCTTGGCGGCGACCTGCTCAATGGGAGATGATGGTGGACATGCGGGTCGGGGTTGTCTGTCTGATCGCCGTTCTCTTCGGCTGCGCCTCCGGCATCGTCGAAACGATCTCGACCTCTTCGTCGTCGACCACGACTTCTGAGGCCGCCTGGGCGTCGTTCTTCTTTCGCCAGGACCCGATCCTGTTCGATGTGCTCGAGCCCACCTTCGAACAACTCGAGGCGTTCGACAACGTCGACGTTCCCCGCGGTACGACGGTCCTCATCCCGACCAGCCGGCACGAAGGTTTGGCTGCCGACACGGGCGAGATCCAGATCATGGATGTCATGCGCGGGCCGGCGTCGTCACAGGAGATCAACGTCTTCCTGGTCGATGGCGAACAGTGGATCGCCACGATCAGATTTGGATCCCCGAGGTCCCACTGTGGCAACGACACGCTCGAAGCACTCGACATCCGCGGCACCGGTGACGCCTGCCGCCATCCCGACGAGGGCTGGGTCGCATGGAGCGAGGCCGGGCGGAACTACAGGGCGACCACCAGGTCGAATATCCCCGCGAACGGCCTCGTGGCCTGGGTCGAGGACCTGAGGCCTGTCGAGCTCGGCAACGCCGGTCCGCCCTACATGCAGGCCTTCTGCGCCGCCGAGCCAACATGGTGTGACCTGCCGGGTGACTGGGTGCTGAACGCCACGACCCCGGATCCCGGGTGAGGAGCGGTCAGCGCGACTACTCCCGGGTGATGGCCTTGGCCAGGACTTCGAGGCTGTCGAGGTTGTGGCCCTCGAGGAACTCGTCGATGTGGGGCAGGGCGGCGGCCATGCCCCCGGCGAGGGGGGCGTAGCCGGGGGTGGCCTTGAGGGGGTTCACCCAGACGATCTTGTGGGCGACCCGGGACAGGCGCTGCATCTGCTCGGACATCACCGCCGGGTCGCCGCGGTCCCAGCCGTCGGAGAGCACCACCACCACGGCGCC
>CAJXIS010000282.1 GCA_913054115.1 uncultured Acidimicrobiaceae bacterium
AGTGGCGGTGGGCCCGACTCCCTGCTGAACTGCCTCGATGCAGATCGTCGATGTCGAAACACCGGTTACCGGAGTGGTCTGGAAGGTCCGGGCGACCATCGGAGACGACGTGGCAGCGGGCGACGTCCTGCTGGTCGTCGAATCCATGAAGATGGAGATTCCGATCGAGTCACCGGTTGCGGGGACCGTCGTCGAACTGCTGGTCGCCGAGGGGGACGCAGTCGGCGAGGACGATCCCGTAGCCAGGATCGAACCAGCCTGAAGCGTCGAGGCGTGCCGGCTCAGGGCCGGTAGCCGAAGCCCGACGGACCCGTCGTCCGCAGGGGCGCCGCCAGGTTGGCGAACTCGCACAGCAGCGGCCGGGTCTGGCGCGGGTCGATGATCTCCTCGACGAGGAATGCCTCGGCGGTGCGGAACGGCGAGCGCACCCGGTTGAGCCGCTCCGTGATCTCTGCGAGCAGCGCCCCGGGGTCGTCGGACTGCTCGAGGTCCGAGCGGTAGGCCGCCTCCACGCCCCCCTCGACGGGCAACGAGCCCCAGTCGCCGGACGGCCACGCATAGCGGTACTGGAAGCGGTGTGCCGGCGAATGCGCCGCTCCGGCCACGCCGAAGGCCTTGCGCACCAGGATCGAGCACCACGGCACGGTGGCCTGGTAGACGGCTGCCAACGCACGGGAACCGTGCCGGATCGTGGCCGCCCGCTCCGCCTCGGTACCGATCACGAAGCCCGGGTTGTCGACGAGGTGCACGACCGGCAGGTGGAATGTCTCGGCCAGGTCGATGAACCGGGTCACCTTCTGGGAGGCGTCGGCGGTCCAACCACCCCCGTAGTGGTAGGGGTCACCCGCCAGCACCGCCACGGGCCAGCCGTCGAGCCGGGCCAGCCCGGTGATCGCCGACCGGCCGAAGCGGGCACCGATCTCGAAGAACGACCCCAGATCGAACACCGACCCGACGATGTCGCGCATCCGGTACACCTGCCGCCGGTCGCGGGGCACCACGTCGAGGAGCGAGTCGTCCGTCCGCTGCGGGTCGTCGGTGACGGGACCCCGCTCGGGAAGTCCGTGGACCGACGACGGCAGGTACGACAGGAAACGGCGGGCGTGTTCGAAGGCCTCCTCCTCGGAGCCGACCTCGTCGTCGACGGCGCCGTTGCGCGTGTGGATGCGGCTCCCTCCGAGACTCTCCTTGTCGACCTCCTCGAGGCCGAGGCGGTTGACGACGGGAGGACCGGCCACGAACAGCTGCGAGAGCCCCCTGACCATGACCGAGTAGTGGCTGCTGACCGCCCTGGCGGCACCCAGGCCGGCCACCGGGCCGAGGCAGAGTGCCACGACCGGCACCGTGGCGAGGTTGGCCACCACGTGCTCCCACCCGGGATTGGCCGGCACGTAGGTGCGGGCACCGCGGCCGTAGCCGGCAGACGTGGTCTCCGCCTGCTTCTTGGGATCGGTGTCGAGCGTCTTGACCGAACCTCCACCGCCGGTCCCGTCGATGAGCCGGACCAGGGGAAGCCGCAGCTCGAAGGCCATCTGCTCGGCGGCGATCTGCTTGGTGATGATCGAGGCGTCGGCGGCCCCGCCCCGCACCGTGAAATCGTCGGCGGCGACGACGACCGTGCGGTCGTCGATGCGCCCGCGGCCGAACACGAAGTTCGAGGCCCGCAGGTCGGTCAGGTTCCCCTCGTCGTCGTAGGTGGGGGTGCCGGCGATCTTGCCGATCTCGTGGAACGAACCGTCGTCGAGCAGTGCGTCGATCCGCTGCCGCACGTCGAGCTTGCCGCGGTCGTGCTGGCGCTGGACCTTCTCGTCGCCGCCCATGTTCTCGGCCAGGGCCTCGCGGGAGCGCAGTTCGTCGAGTTCGGGGCCCCAGGTGCTGTCCGAGGCCCCGTCATCCGGGACAGGGGTCACGCCGGTCGTCGAACGTTGAGGAACCGGACGTTGTCGCGCAGGATCCTGCGCCGATCGTCCTCGTCGAACCCCTCGACATCCGTGAGGTAGTCGAGCGGCCGGGGAAGACCTTCGATGTGGGGCCAGTCGGAGCCGAAGATCACGTGGTCGGCACCCATCAGTTCCACCACCTCGTTGACATCGTCCTCCCAGAAGGGGTTCATCCAGACGTGTTCACGGAACAGCGCCACCGGGTCCTCGTCGTACCAGTGGGGGGACTTGTCGGCCTGCTGCCGCAGCTTGCGGAACATCGGCGTCAGGTAGTCGGAGCCGTTCTCGACCGATGCGATCCGCAGGTTCGGGAAGCGCGTGTACATCTTCTCCATCGACATGGTGATGAGCCAGTCGTGGGCCGCCCGCTCGATGTTGAAGGCCTTGATCGAGGGACGGGACGCCCTCGTCACCTTCGCCATCCGCGATGAGAACCCGTCTTCGGCGTAGCCCTGCGTGCTGTAGCCACTGTCGCCAGCATGGACCACAACCGTGATGCCCGACTCGTTCACGAGGGACCAGAACGGGTCGAACATCCAGTCGCCGGGCGAGCGTGGACCCTGCGCCGTCCACACCGCCGCCGGGCGCATCACGATGTTGCGTGCCCCCTCGGCGAGACACCACTCGAGCTCGCGGACGGCGAGGTCGGGATCAGCCAGCGAGAGGTACGGGGCGGCGAAGATCGTGTCCTCGTAGGCAAAGCCCCAGTCCTCCCGGAGCCAACGGTTGAAGCCGACCATGAGCGCACCCACCGCCTCGGTGTCCTCCTTCAGGAGCTCCTCGTAGAGCACGCCGAGCGTGGGGAACAACCACACCGCCTCGAGGCCCTGCGCCTCGACCGTTCGCAGACGCGCCTCGCGGTCGATGTACTCGGCTGGCAGCGGCTCCCGATCGCGCAGCATTTCGAGTGGGCTCCTGCCGTCGGGGTTGCCCCGGAAGTACTCGTACAGCGCCCCTGGCTTGGCGATCGGGTTCCATGTCGGGTTGACCACGGCGTGGCTGACCCTGCCGCCGACGACGTGGTAGCTCCGCCCGTCCATCTCGCACCACTCGACGACCCGGTGCCGCATCTCGGCTGGCACGTGCCGGGTGAAGGCATCCACGCCCTCGTAGTAGTGGTTGTCGCAGTCGAAGGGCCGATAGCCCAGCCCCGCTCCTGCATCTGATCCTGTACCCGATTTTTCATCCATAGCGGGCGACGCTAGTTGGCGACCCGGAACCCGGGCCATATGGGGGCACAACGCCAGGGTCCACCCGGAACCAGGGCCAACGGGGGCGCAGCACCAGGGTCCACCCGGAACCCGGGCCATATGGGGGCACAACGCTAGGGTCCACGTCGTGAGCAACCCGTTCGCCGACCTCGAGACCCTCCGCT
>CAJXIS010000283.1 GCA_913054115.1 uncultured Acidimicrobiaceae bacterium
GCACTGTCGTCCGGCTGCCCGAGGGGACGGTGGCCTCCGGCGAGGTCCGTGGCGGGGCGCCCGCCACCCGCGAGTTCGACCTGCTGGCCCCGGAGCGGACCGTCGACCACATCGATGCCGTGGTGCTCACCGGAGGATCGGCGTTCGGCCTCGCCGCCGCCGACGGGGTCGTGGCCCTGCTCGAGGACGAGGGCCGGGGCTTCCCGACGGGTGCCGGACCGGTCCCGATCGTGGTGGCGATGGCGCTCTACGACCTGCTGGAGGGCCGGGCAGGCGTGCGACCCGGCCCGGCGGAGGGACGGGCCGCCGCCGAGTCCGCCGCTGCCGAGGTGGCGCTGGGCAGGGTCGGTGCCGGAACCGGCGCCACCGTCGGTACCGGGCGGGGCAGCGACCATGCCCGACCTGGCGGCGTCGGCGTCGGGACGGCCCGTCGTGGCGACGTGGTGGTGTCGGCGGTCGTGGCCGTGAACGCCTCCGGCGACCCGGACGACGGCTCGGCCTCGGGAGCGGTCGCCGACGGCACGTTCGCCGCCTGGCCGGCCGACGACGTCGAGGCCTTCGGCGGGCGCCAGAACACGACCATCGGCGTTGTCGTCACCAACGCCGTGCTCACCAAGGGCGAGTGCCTGCTCGTCGCCCAGTCCGGGCACGACGGCCTGGCCAGGGCACTGTTCCCCGTGCACCTCTCGACCGACGGCGACGCCCTGGTCGCCGCAGCGACGGGAGAACACGCTGCTGCACCCGACCTGGTGCGTGTGCTGGCGGTGGCGGCGGTGGAGCGTGCCGTCCGGGTCGCCACCTGAGGCGCGTCGGTACGCTTGACAGGTGCCCGACCCGTCACCTGCGCCCACCCGCCTGTCGTTGCTGGCCGAGGAGGCGTCCGGCTGCACCCGCTGCAGCCTTTCCGAGGGCCGCACGCAGGTGGTGTTCGCCGACGGATCGCCGAACGCCGACCTCATGCTCGTGGGCGAGGGTCCTGGCGCCCAGGAGGACATCCAGGGCGTGCCGTTCGTCGGCCGGTCAGGGAAACTGCTCGACCGCCTGCTGATCGAAGAGGTCGGGATCGAACGCAGCGCCTGCTACATCGCCAACGTCGTGAAGTGCCGGCCGCCGGGCAACCGCGATCCGAAGCCCGACGAGATCGCCGCCTGCCGCCCCTACCTGGAGGAACAGGTCGAACTGGTGGACCCGGCCGTGATCGTGACGCTCGGCAACTTCGCCTCGAAGCTGCTGCTCGACACCGAGACCGGTATCACGAAGCTGCGTGGGCGGTCCTACGAATACGGCGGTCGCAGCCTCGTGCCGACCTTCCACCCGGCGGCCGCCCTCCGGGGTGGTGCCGACGTCCTCGCCAAGATGCGCGCCGACCTGGTCCGCGCCAAGATGCTGATGGCCCGATGAGCACGATCGCGCACACGGGGTCTGCAGAGGCCACGCAGGTGATCGCCGCCCGCCTGGCGGCGCTGGTGAGGGCCGGCGACCTGATCGTCCTGTGCGGTGACCTGGGTGCCGGCAAGACCACGTTCACCCAGGGATTCGGCGGGGCACTCGGCGTGAAGGACCCCATCACGTCACCGACGTTCACGATCGCCAACCGTTACGAGGGCGCCCTCGTGGTCAACCACCTCGACGTCTACCGGTTGGCCCACATCGACGAGGTGGCCGACCTGGGACTCGCCGAACTCGTCGACGACCGGTCCGTGACGCTCATCGAATGGGGGGACGCCATCGCCGGGGCACTGGCCGGCGGCTACCTCGAGGTGCGGATCAGCCTGGGCGAAGGGCCCGACGAACGGACCCTCGAGTTCCGCACGGTCGGCAACGACTGGCAGGGCCGGGAGGCAGCGCTGTCCGGGCTGGCCGGCGACGGCACCGGAGTGGCCGGCGAAGCGGGCGGCACCCCGTGCTGATCCTCGGCATCGAGAGTGCCGGCACCCAGGTGGGATGTGCCATCGGCGGCCACGAGGGCGTGCTGGCCTCGGCCCATGCCGGGAAGGGCCGCCGCCACGCCGAGAACCTGGCCCCACAGATCGACTTCGTGCGGCGACAGGCGGGCATCGAACTCGGTGACCTGGGAGCGATCGCCGTCGATGTCGGACCCGGCCTGTTCACCGGGCTCCGGGTGGGGATCGCGACGGCTGTCGCCATGTCCCACGCCCTCGGCGTGCCGATGATCCCGGTCATGAGCCCCGACCTGATGGCGTTCCCCGCCCGTTGGAGCAACAAGCTCATCGTGACGGCACTCGACGCCCGACGCGGCGAGATGTTCACGGCGCACTTCCGCAAGGTGCCCGGGGGCATTCAACGGGTCCGAGACGTCAACGTCTGCACGCCCGACGACCTGGCAGCCGAGCTCGAGGCGGCGCACGAGCCGGCCCTGCTGGTGGGGGACGGTGCGCTGCGCTATGCCGACACGTTCCACGACATCGGCCGCATCGAGATGGCCGAACAGGGGCTGGCCCTGCCCAGCGCGCGTTGGCTCGTGCAGCTGGCCCACGCCCGGGCCATGCGGGAGGAGTTCGTGCAGTCCTGGGAGCTCGAGCCGGTGTACCTGCGCAAGCCCGACGCCGAGATCAACTGGTCGATCAGGGAGGGCGGGGCATGAGCGCCTCGCGCCTTCCCGAGGTGACGGGAGCCGTGTTGCGCCCGATGGCCGATGCCGACGTCGGAGCCGTGCTCGACATCGACCGACAGGTCCACCCGGATCCGTGGTCGCCGGGGTTCCTCATCGAACAGTTGGCGGCCGTCGACCGATGGCACCATGTCGTCGCCGACCGCAACGGTGTCATCGTCGGCCACGCCGCCCTGACCGTGGTCGCCGACGAGGGTCACGTCGCCACCGTGTCCGTGCAGCCCGACGAGCTGGGTGCCGGCATCGGCGGGCGCCTGCTGGCCGACCTGTGCCGGTTCGCCGTCGAGCGGGGGCTGGTCGCACTGACCCTCGAGGTCCGCGCATCGAACCGGCGGGCCATCGACCTCTACCGTCGCTTCGGATTCGCACCGGCAGGGATCCGGCCCGGGTACTACGAGGAGGGATCAGACGGCGGGGGTGATGCGCTCGTGATGTGGGCGCACGACATCTCAGAGCCGGCGTTCCTCGAGCGGGTCGAGGCAGCCGAACAGGCGCGACCGGCGAGGTCCCTCGCATGAGCGACGTGATCCTCGGCATCGAGACCTCATGCGACGAAACGGCCGCCGCCGTCGTCGAGCGGGCGCAGCTGGTGCGCTCGTCGGTGGTCAGCAGCCAGGTCGAGCGGCATGCGCCGTTCGGCGGGGTGGTGCCCGAGATCGCCGGCCGGGCCCACGTCGAGC
>CAJXIS010000284.1 GCA_913054115.1 uncultured Acidimicrobiaceae bacterium
TCTCAGGCATGGGAGATGGATCCTTTCATGGCGTTGGAGGCTCTGGCGATCTTCGGCACTTCTCTACACGCCGAGAAATTGTGGCTGGCGGTCCTTCGGGCGCCGGCCGGCGGGTGGCGACGGGGAACCGGTCGCTTCGTGGGATCAGTCGGAAAGCAGGTCCCGTCACACGAAGGTGTGACAACAGGTTGCAATGGTCAAATAGACGGTTCCCGGCTGATTCAGAGATTTGGTCCTGTCACCAGGTGGGGAGATCTCCAGCGGATCGGTCATCTGGCTCTTATTGTCCCTGTCCCCGAGATCGTAGAGATGGAGGAGAACTCAAGATGACGCTCGCCTACGCAGTGCGAATGATCGTCGAGGCGGAAGGCGGAGGACCGGCCTCACTTCGGATGATCGCCGACCACGTCGGAAGGTGGGCGAGGATTCCCGACCCGATGATCGAAACGACCCAGAAGGGGCTGAAGGACTCCCTCGTCACCACTGAGGTACTGGGAGATCCGGACGACCCGCCGTGGGCATGGCGACTCTCCTTCTCACACCCGGATGAGACATATCCGAACGTCCGATGGGGAGTCCGTGTCACCGCCGTCACCGCTGCCACCAGCGTCGTATCGGTACGCCTTGATCGAACCCGAACTGACGGGGTGGTGGCGAGGGACCGGACCGAGCCGGCGCCACCGGGTTGCATCCCCGCGCTGATCGGCGCAGCGGGGCTCTCGGTTGTCGACGGTGGTAGATGCCTCGAGTCGAGCGTCTGGGTGGTCGAGTCGGATCAGGAACAGGACCTTGCTGACCTGGTCATGGCTGAGGATCGACGATTGCCGATCTTCGTGTTCACACCACGTGATGAAGAGGTGATCGACGGCGGCGAGTTCCAGCGGTCGGTCATGGGCCTCGCCCATGTGGTGCTCCTGAAGCCTGAGGTCTCGTGGCGTCTTGGTGAGATCCTGCCTCGTGGATTCAACGTCTACGGCGGCTCGGCCAGGATCTGGTGGCCGGAGGTGACCACGGACTCGAGCCGGTGGGACCATCCGTTGTGGACCAGTGACAGACCGGCCCATCTGGTCGTTCGTCAGGCCCGGTCATCGATCCTCGAAGCGGGACTCACCGCCGCAGTCATCGACAGGCGGGTGGTCGAGCTTGAGCAGGCCAGGCGAGCCGGGTCGGCAAAGGCTCAGAGCGAGGAAATCGAGGCCCTCCGCGGCGACCAGACGGCGATTGCCTCGATGCTGGCGGGAATGCTCGGTGATACGGAGCAGCCGAATGGTTCCGAAAAGGCCTCAAGCCTTGGTGGACTCATCAGCCGGGTGTTGGGGCACAAGGACTCCGCTATAAACGATGCAAGCAGCCTGGCCGCCATGTACGACGCTGAGGCCGGCGACGAGCGGGAACGAGCCGGGGACCTCTCGAAGAAGGTCATGTACCTCGAGGGCGAGGTGGCCCGCCTTCGGTTTGCTGCTGGGCAGACCACGCCGATGGCCGACCACGACGCTGATCGCCTCCTGTACGACGAGATCCTGAGGGAGGCCATGGACAGGCACACCGTGGATGGCTTCAGCCTGCGCTCCTTCACGATCGGGGCCTCATTTGCAGAGAGCCTTGAAGCCCACGGGGACCAATACCGCTCCAAGGCGATCCGAGTCTGTGGGGACATCGTCAGCGGTGCTCCGAGTTTGATCGGGCGGAGAGACGACCATCCCCTCCGGACCGGCGAAGCCGGTTCGGCGTCGGTCAGGCTCCGAACAAGCGACAACGCTGAGGCACGTCGATGCAAGATAGAAGAACAGGTTCCGGCTGCTCGGCGACTGCACTACTGGCTTCTTTCAGACGGTTCCATCGAGTTGGCATCCATCAATCTCCACGAGGACATGAGCATCCCCGGCTAAGGCCGGTTCGCCACCCACTCAGTGCCAAGCTGGGCAGACGGACCAGGCGTCGCACCAGTCGCACAATGGCCCGGTCCGGCATTCGAAGGATCCCGATTCGGCACTGGCCTGGATGTCCCGCCAGATCCCCGCGAACCGTCTCGTGGTGGCCCGGTTGGTGTCCTCGTCGATCCTCCGGGAGATCACCCCATCGAGACCGTGGTCGACGTAGACGAGGCGGACCTCGTCGACGGTCGCTCCCGACTGGGTTGCCACCGCAGCCGCGTACACGTGGATCGGGAAAAGGGTCTCGTCGACGTACGGCCCCTTCGGGAGCTTTCCGGTCTTGTAGTCCACGATCGTGTAACGGGGTCGCTCCGACGTCCCACCGGTCCGGTCCAGGCGGTCGATGATGCCGGACATGGGCGCCCTGCCCAGCGTGGCCGTGACCCGCTCCTCGACGCCGGCGGGTTCGATGCCCCTGGGGTCCTCGATGTCGAACCACTTTCGGACGAGCATCTCTGACCCGGCGAGCATCGCTTCGATCCGGTCATCCGGCAGTGCGGCGAGGGTCTCGTTCTCGGATTCGTCGCGGATGCGTCCCCAGTGGGGGCGCACGAATGTGACGGCGCGGTCAGGCGTCCGCAGCGCCCTCGGGACCTCGAAGATCCGTTCCAGGGCGTAGTGGGTGAGGGTGCCGCACATCGTCGCCTCGGTGGCCCGGAACACGACGCTGCGTGAGATTGATCTTTCGTAGAACTTGCGGGGGCACTGCACGAAGTCGACGGCCCGCGACGGCGACAGTGCCTCGGGTAGACGGTCGGTGCAGGGCTGTACCCGGGAGGGGATGATCCGCTTCCGGGGTCGTCGACCGCGGCGCCCCGTGCTGCCGCCGTCGACCTGGCGGGTGCCGCGGCACCTCGGGAACTCCGAACAGCCGAAGAACTCGGTGCCGTTGGACCGGTTGGCCCGGCGGACCATCGACGAGCCGCAGTTCGGGCACTCCATGGCCATCAAGTAGACCAGAGCCGTGACAGACCTGCCGATCGAGGGTGCCGGACCGGAGCAGCGGGCGGCCTACCTGGAGACCGAGGTGACGGTGGGTGGCTTGTCGGCTGCCGATGCGCTGGCCGAGATGGGGTCGTTCTGGGTGGTGACGGCCTGCAATCCGTTCAGCGAGGAGCTGTCATCCGCGGTGAATGCCGGTCGCCACGCCGAGTTGTGCCAACGACTCGGGAACGACGGGCTGACCTGGCTGCCGGCTGCCGGCTGTCGGCTCGTCGCCTGACGGCGTGTGGGCGGAGGAATCGGTGGCCGTGGTCGGCATCGACCTCGTGGCGGCCCGTTCGCTGGGCCGCGAGTTCGGCCAGAACGCCGTGTTCGAGGTGGCCGACGGAATGCTCAGGGTGCACGCCTGCTTTGACGGCTGGATCGA
>CAJXIS010000285.1 GCA_913054115.1 uncultured Acidimicrobiaceae bacterium
CCCACGACCTGCGGATTAACAGTCCGACGCTCTGCCAGCTGAGCTACCCCGGAAGGCGGGGCGAAGGATACCAGCCACCCCCCGGCGATCGTCCTGCGAAACCCGACGGCTGCCTCGCCGGAGTGGTGCCGACCTCAGCCCTCGTCGAGGTAGTCCCGCAGCTTCGCCGACCGCAATGGATGGCGCAGTTTCGCCATCGTCCGGGACTCGATCTGACGCACCCGCTCGCGGGTGACGCCGAACCGTCGGCCGACCTCCTCGAGCGTGGCCGGCTTGTCCTCGTCGAGGCCGAACCGCATCCGGACGACGTCACGCTCCCGTGGGTCGAGTTGGCCGAGCACGTCGAGGATGTCCTCCCTCAGGAGACGGCGGGTGGCAGTGAGTGCGGCATCTTCCGCATCGACGTCGGCGACCAGGTCGGCAAGGTTCGTGTCCTGCTCATCGCCCAACGGTGAGTCGAGAGACAGCGGATCCTGGTTGCGTGCCAGTTCGAGCAGGTCGGCGACCTTGTCGGGATCGATGACCGCCCGGTCGGCAATCTCTTCGATGGTGGGCTTTCGCGAGAGTTCGTGCTGGAGCTCGCGCTCCGTGCGCACACAGCGGTTCATGGCATCGACCATGTGCACCGGGATGCGAATCGTGCGCGCCTGGTCGGCGACCGCACGGGTGACCGCCTGGCGAATCCACCAGGTGGCATAGGTCGAGAACTTGAAACCCTTCGAGGGGTCGAACTTCTCGACCGCCCGCATGAGCCCCAGGTTGCCCTCCTGAACCAGGTCGAGCAGCGGGAGTCCCCGTCCGACGTGGCGCTTGGCGATCGAGACGACCAGCCGGAGGTTGGCCCGGGTGAACCGATCGCGGGCCATCTCCCCGGTTCGTTGACGGCGCCGCAGGCGGACGAGGACCACGCGCTCGAGCCCTTCGAGCCCCCCCGATGCCGCCAGGTCCGCCAACTCGGTCTCGGCGCCGTTGCCGCCGGCGATTTCAGCCGCCAACTCGACCTCCTCCACGGCGGTGAGCAGCGGAACCTCACCGATCTCCTGGAGGTACATGCGGGTGGAGTCGCCGCTGTCGCCACGCTCCGAGGGGTGCCTCGCCGGGTCGCGACGCCGGGTCGAACGCTGCCGGGGCCGAATCAGCCGGAGGACCTCCTGCTCGTCGGCATCGTCGTCGAGATCGACGACGGTCTCGTCGAGTTCGATGCCCTGCTCATCGAGCGCACTGCGAATCTCGGCGAGCAGTTCCGGAGTGAGGTCCGCATCCTGCAGAACCTCGATGACCTCGTCGAGCGTGAGCCGTCCACGGGATCGCCCGCGCCGAAGGAGGCGGACGAACTCGAACTCCGACACCCCGGCCCAACGGACCCGGGGGGCAACGTCACGCATCGGCCCTCCCTTCCGAATACTCGATCAACCACCGTAGCAACGGCTCGAGGGGCTCGAAGCCAGACTCGCCCTCCTGGGGCATCGGGACCTCACGGAGCCTGATGATCTCGGTGCGCAGATAGGAGATCGAGGGCTGATAGGGAACCAGGTCGCCGCTCTCCCGTGCCTCGGCCTCGAGCTCGGTGGCCGCCCGGCCAGCGGCCAATGCGACGAGCCGGTTGAGTACGCCGACCGGGTCGTCGTCGGTGGCATCCTGGACCGCGAGCCGGCCGAGCAGGTCGGCGGCGCCTCCCCCGGCGGCTGCGCGGGCGGCGTGCAGGTCTTCCTGCTCGACGAGTGCCTGGTGGGCGGTCCGGGTGATCAGTTCGCCGAACAGCACCGGATCGAGGTGTGCCGCGATGTCATCCGGTCGATGGATGAGCAGGCGAATGGCCTGGTGTTCCGAAGTGAGCCGGGTCGACACCGGGGCCGGGGCCGCAGCGCCACCCGATGCTGCACCCTTCGGGGCCGACCTGGCCATGCGCCGCATCTCGTCGACCGACACCCGGCAGCGGTCGGCGATGCCCATGACGTACTGGTCGCGCACGAGCGGGTTGGGGTGTTCGGACACGAGCGCCATGGCCTCGGCGGCGGCCAACGCCCGCCCCTCCATGCTGTCGAAGTCGCCCCGGCCCAGTGCCCGGTCGATGCGGAACTCGAGGAACGGCCGGGCCTCGGTGATCGCCCTCCCCAGCCCCTCGGGGTCGGAACGGGCCATGTCGCCCGGGTCGGAACCCTCGGGCAGTGCGGCGACTGCGAACCGCAGCCCGAACTCCTCCTCCCAGGCATAGACCCGCTCGGCGGCGGCCTGCCCGGCCCCGTCGGCGTCGTAGGCCAGGACGATCCGGGGGGCGAAGCGGGCCAGCTTGCGTGCATGGTCGGCGGTCATGGCGGTGCCGCAGGTGGCGACCGCCCGCTCGATGCCGGCCTGCTGGAAGCCGATGACATCCGTGTAGCCCTCGCACACGACGATCTCGTCCATGCGTCCCGCCTCGGTCTTGGCCCAGTTGAGGCCGTAGAGCAGCCGCCCCTTGTCGTAGACCTCGGACTGGTCGGAGGTGTTCTTGTACTTGGGGCCCTCGGCGTCGGGCAGCTTGCGGCCGCCGAAGCCGACGGCGTCGCCACGCTCGTCGAAGATCGGGAACATGATGCGGGCCCGGAAGAAGTCGTACTGCTTGCCCAGCTTGTTGAGGCCGCCCAGCCCTGCCCCCTGGAGATCCTCGGTCGACAAGCGCAGGTGGCGCGCCAGGGAGTCCCACTCGTCGGGCGCCCAGCCGATCGAGAACCTGCGGACCACATCACCGTCGTAGCCGCGCTCCCTCAGGTAGGCCCGGGCCGGACCGGCGTCGTCACCCTCGAGGAGGCGCCGGTGGTAGAAGTCGGCCGCCTTCCCGACGGCCTCGACGAGCGAGCGCCGCCGGCCACGCTTCTTGGACTCCTTGGCATCCGTGTAGCGGAGGGTGATGTTGGCCTTGTTGGCCAGGTATTCGACGGCCCCGGCGAAGTCGAGGTGCTCCATCTCGCGGACGAAGTCGATGACGTCACCCTGCACCTGGCAGCCGAAGCAGTAGAAAACCGCCTTCTCCTGGCTGACCGAGAAGGACGGCGACTTCTCGCCGTGGAACGGACACAGGCCCATCCACTGGCGGCCGGTCTTCTTGAGCTGCGTGTGCTGGGTGACGATGCCGACGATGTCGCTCTGTTCCCGCACCCGACGTATGTCATCGTCGAGGATCCCCATGGCCGCCGAAACTAGCAGTGCCCTCCGACAGCGCTCCCGGCCGCCGCTTCAAAGCGTGCCAGACAGGGCTCCCGGCCGCCGGACCGGATGGACGAAAGCGCCGCTCAGGCGGGGA
>CAJXIS010000286.1 GCA_913054115.1 uncultured Acidimicrobiaceae bacterium
AATCCTGCTGGCCCGCACCGACTGGGACGTCCCCAAGCACCGGGGCATCAGCATGCTCGTCCTGCCGATACGCCAACCGGGCGTCGAGGTCCGACCGCTGCGGCAGATGACCGGGGTGGCACAGTTCAACGAGGTGTTCATGGACGGGGCACGGATCCCCGCCGACTGGGTGGTCGGCGCTGCGGGCGACGGCTGGAGGATGGCCGTGGCGCTCCTCGTCCACGAGCGCTCGTCCATCGGGGCCGGGGGTGGCCGTCAGCCGATCCCGACCGGCCGGCTCATCGAGTTGGCCCGCCGCCACGCACGGACGTCCGACCCCCTGGTGCGGCAGGAACTGGCCAACCTCCACATCGGAACCCGGATCATCCGCTGGCTCAACCAGCGCGACGACGTCCACCCGTCGGTCACCAAGCTCTGGCGCTCACGACAGGGACGTGCCGCGGCGGCGGTGGCAGCGCGTCTTGCGTTCCCCGGCGGTCCCGCCTGGGTCGGCGAATCCATCGGCGACACCGAACCCGACGGCTTCGACGACCCCGATGTCTCCCACTGGGCCTACGGCATCCTCGACGCCTGCGCCCATTCCCTGGGCGGGGGCACCGACGAGATCCAGCGCAACACCCTGGGCGAGCGGGTCCTCGGATTGCCCCGCGAACCGGCCCTGGACCGCGACGTTCCGTTCAGCCAGGTACCGAGGACGGGCGGGTAGACACGCCGGGAGACACCTCGGCCCGCACGCCGCGCGCCGCATCCCCGACGTCGAGGCCGAGCACGATCGCCCGCAGGACCAGCCGGAGGCGCTCTTCCACCGCCTCCCGGTCTCCACCTTCCAGGTCGAGGCTCTCGGCGAGAAACTCCTCGAAGAGGCAGTAGCCCAGGTGGTACACCGCTCCCAGGCCCACGTCGATCCGGATCTCCTCGTCGGGCTCGACCGCCCCGCGACGACGGGTCACGTCGGCCAGGCTGGCCTCGAGGACGGGGTTGACCGACGTCAGGTCGGCGATCTGCCCGGTCAGCGAGGCGAACGCCAGGGCGCGGAGGTAGTCGGGGCGGTGCCTCATCGAGAACGGGTCGGTCGCCGACCACTCCCCGTCGGGGTCGCCGACGGCGTAGGAGGCGGCCAACACGGCGAGGGCCTCACGCAACACAGATTCCTTGGAGCCGAAGTAGTGGTGGATCAGCCCGTAGTTGACACCGGCCTCGTCGGCGAGGTCCCGGCCCGAGATCATCCCCGGTGGCCGTTCACCCAGCAGGCGACCGGCAGCCGTCAGCAGCGCCGCCCGCACCTCTGTGGCGCCACGGGGCTTCGGTGCGTCCCGGCTCACAGATCCTCCCCGAGTCCCACGGAGGCCTGGAGGCTCCGGACGTGTTCCCCGAGTCGGGCCAGCGCCAGTTCGTCGTCGCCCGGATCGAGTCCGACGTTGGCGGCATTGCGGATGCCGAAGACGGACCACCCCAGGAGCAGGGTGCAGATCGATGCGACGACGGCCTTGTGGTGGATCGGGTCGCCATCGGGGTCGGCGCGCTCGACGAGCCCCAGGTAGGCCTCGACGACCGGGAACCGGTCGCGGAATGCACGGAACCCCTCGGGCTCGAGCATCATCTGGCCGGCGATCCCCCAGATCGCCCGGTCACCGGTGGCCGCCTCGACCGTCATGGGCCGTGTTCCGCCCGCCATCACCTCCTCGACCAGCCGCTCGGAGTGCTGCTGCCAGGCGGCGCGCACCAGGTCGTCCTTGGTCCCGAAGTGGTAGTGCAGGAGCCCGTAGTTGACGCCGGCCTCCTCGGCCAGCTCTCGACCGGAGATCGACGACGGTGGACGTTGCGCCGTCAGGCGCAGGGTTGCGTCGAGCAGCGCCTGGCGGGAGGACGGCCCCCGATCGGCGTCGGCGTCCATCAGACGGCCCGGGGCCGCATCGCCGAACCCACGGGGAGCGGGTTCATCGAGAGTGCGCGGTCGAACCAGGTCTGCGAATCTCCCACACCCGAGAGGGCACGGTTGGCCGCCTTGATCGCACATGCAGGAGCCCGGGGGAACGTGGCGATCTCGACGGCCAGCGCACGTGCCCGGTCGAGGACCTCGTCATCGTCGACCACGTCGAGGGCGATCCCGAGCCGGTGCAGGTCCTGGCCGTCGAACCGCCTCCCGGTCAGGGTGAGCTGCTCGGCCACGGCCGCCGGGTACCGGACCGCCAGCCACGCCATGTTCATCGGGGCCTGGAGCCCCTGTCGGATCTCTCCCACCTGGAGGAAGGCGCCCCTACCCGCCACCAGCAGGTCGCAGGCAAGGGCGAACGCCGCCCCACCGTTGATGGCGAAACGCTCGAGGGCGCCGACGACCGGCATCGGGCAGTCGAAGATCGCCCGATGCGCATCGACGAGCGACTCGCGTGACGTGGCCAGCCAGTCGGGCGGAGGGTCGGCGTTGTACTCCTTGAGGTCGAGCCCGGAGCAGAAGCCACCGCCGGCACCGTGGAACAGCACGGCACCCACGTCGTCGCGCCCGGCGACCTCACGGAAGGCGGCGGCCAGCGCATCGGTGAGCGGCCCGGTGAGGGCGTTCTTCCGGGCCGGCCTGTTCAGGACGATGGTCGCCACGCCGTCTTCCACCGACATCACGACCTCGGGTTCATGCGGCTGGTCGTCTGGTCGAGTTTCGGTCATCATGTACTCGGTCGTCCTGAGGTCGGGAGTTCATCGGGCTAGTGGTGCCGATGTTAGCCAACTGGCTAAGACCAGTCAACCGAACCGAACTGGAGCCCCGATGACCTCTTCCGACATCCACGATCTGGATTTCGACGCCTACCTCGACCTGATCCGGCACCTCACCGACGACGAGCTGATCCCCGGCGAAACCGACATGGTCGATCTCGGCGAGGTACCCCCGGCACTGGTCGCACGGCTGGCCCAGACCGGGCTGTTCGGCATCACCCTGCCCCGGGAGTGGGGAGGCCTGGGCTGGACCATGGAACAGCAGGTCCGCCTCACCTTCGAGTTCACCAGGGCATCTCCGGTCTACCGGTCACGGTTCTCTACCACCATCGGCCTGTGCTCACAGATCCTCCTCGATCACGGCACCGACGAACAGAGGGAGAGGTATCTCCGGGACATGGCCACCGGCCGATGCGTCGCCTCGTTCGCCCTGACCGAGACCGGAGCCGGCTCCGACGCCACAGCCGTGACGACCACGGCGGTCCGTGACGGCGACCAGTACATCATCGACGGCCACAAGCGCTTCATCACCAACGGG
>CAJXIS010000287.1 GCA_913054115.1 uncultured Acidimicrobiaceae bacterium
CTGCTCACACCGCTCACCGTCGGAGCCCTGACGCTCAAGAACCGGGTGTTCTCGAGCAGCCACACGCCCGGCTACTGCATCGACGGCAAGGTCACCGACCGCTACGTCCGGTACCACGCAGAGAAGGCACGTGGCGGCATCGGCCTGACCATGGTCGGCGGATCCTCCAACGTGGCGCCCGACTCGCCGTCGATCTGGGGACAGCTCTACGCCGGCGATGACGACGTCGTGCCCGGTCTGCGTCAACTGGCCGAGGCCGTCCACGCCAACGGGGCCGCGGTGATGTGCCAGATCACCCACATGGGCCGGCGGACGATCTGGGACGACGGCCACTGGCTGCCGACGATCGCCCCGTCCCGGGTCAGGGAGCCCGCCCACCGCAGCTTCCCCAGGGTCATGGAGGAACCCGACATCCGGCGGGTGGTCGCCGCCTATGCGGCCGGCGCCCGGCGCGTCGCGGACGCCGGACTCGACGGCATCGAGATCATCGCCTACGGCCACCTCATCGACCAGTTCTGGAGCCCGGCGGTCAACCGCCGCACCGACCGCTACGGCGGCTCGCTGGACAACCGGCTGCGTTTCGGCCTCGAGGTGCTCGAGGCGATCCGCGACGCGATCGGCGACCGGGTCCTGCTCGGCATCCGGCTCTCGGGCGACGAGCGTCTCGACGACGGCCTCAGCCAACAGGACTGCACGGACATCGCCCGGCGGCTGGCGACGACGGGACTGCTCGACTTCGTCAACGTGATCAGCGGCAACATGGCCACCGACCGGGCCCTGGCCGAGGTCATCCCACCGATGGGCACGCCGATCGGTGCCCAACTCCCGGTGGCTGCTGCGATCAAGGAGGCCGTCGACCTCCCGGTCTTCCACGCCGGCCGCATCCCCGACCTGGCCACTGCCCGGCACGCCATCGAACAGGGGCTGGTCGACCTGATCGGGATGACGCGTGGTCACATCGCCGATCCGCACATCGTCGCCAAGTTGGAGCGGGGTGAGGAGGATCGGATCCGAACCTGCGTCGGCGCCTCGTTCTGCCTCAGCCGGATCTACGTGGGCCTCGAGGCACTGTGCATCCAGAATCCCGCCACGGGCCGAGAGGCCACGATCCCCCAGATCACGTCTCCCGGGACGGGTCCGGCCCGCCGGGTCGTCGTCGTCGGCGCCGGCCCGGCCGGCCTCGAGGCAGCCAGGGTGTGCGCCGAGCGCGGACACGACGTCGTCCTCTTCGAAGCCATGGCGGAGACGGGTGGCCAGCTACGACTCGCCGCCCGGGCGTCCCAACAGCAGCGGGACCTGATCGGCATCGTCGACTGGCTGGAAGCCGAGGTCCGCCGCACCGGCGTCGACCTCCGGCTCGACTCGCCGGTCGACGCCGACGACGTCGTCGCAGAGGCACCAGACGTCGTGGTCGTGGCCAGCGGCGGTTGGCCGGACACCGAGGTGCTGCCGTCGGGGGCCGATGGTGCAGACCTCCTTGTCAGCGTCGCCGAGGTGATCGCCGGCCACTCCATCCAGGGAGGCACCGGATCGACCGTTCTCGTCTACGACGACCACGGCAACGTCGAGGCGCTCTCATGCGTCGAGTTCCTGCTCGACCGTGGCCACCCAGTCGTGCTGGTCACGCCCGACCGCATGGTCGGCCCCGAACTCATCGGCACCGTGTACCCCGCCTACCTCGAGCGGTTCCACGCTGCGGGCGTCGTCATCATCCCCGACCATCGCCTCGTCGCCGTCCGCCGGATCGATGGTGGCCTCGAGGCCGTGCTGGCGAACGCCTACACCGGCACCGAACAGCGGCGGACCATCGACCTGGTCGCCGTCGAGCACGGCACCGTGCCCAATGACGACATCTTCCACGACCTGGCCGCTAGGTCCGCCAACGGCGGCGTGACCGACCTCGACGCCCTGCTTGCCTTCGAGCCACAGCCGGCCTCCGGAAATGGCTTCGAGGTGTACCTCATCGGCGATGCACTCGCCAGCCGGAACGTGCACGCAGCCATCCACGACGCCCGGCGGCTCTGCCAGGCGCTCTGAGACGCCCTGGCTCAGCCGGACGCCCGCGTGGTGAGCCAGGCGCCACCGACCAGCACCGCAGCACCCAGCACCTGCCACCCGGCGAGTACCTCCCCGAGGACCACGACGCCAAGCACGGCGGCGACCACGGGCACGAGATAGGTCACGACCGACATCCGGACCGGGCCGACCCTGCCGATGAGGGTGGCGGCTGCGAGGTAGGCGAAGCCGGTGCCTCCGAGCCCGACCGCCAGGTTGGCGGCGAAGGCCTGCGCAGACCACGAGGACTCCGCCAGCCCGAACAACCCGAACGGCAGGGTCGCAACCGTGGCGACCGCGAGCACGCGCACGAGTACGGCAGGCGAGCCGTAGCGCCGCTGCAACGGTCCGGCGAGGTTGGCGGCGACCCCGTACGAGGTCACGGCGAGGAGCACGAGCAGCACGCCCAGGGCGTTGGTGTCCCCCGACGTGGCCGTGGGCAACCCGATCAGCAGGATCCCGACGATCCCGGTGAGGATGCCCGCCACCTGGAGGCGGCTGCTGCGCACGCCGAAGCCGATCGCGGCGACCAGCACGGTGGCCACGGGCATCCCGCTGTTGAGCATCCCCGCCACCGAGGAGTCGATCCACTGCTGGGCGAGGGGGAACATCGTGAGCGGGAATGCCATCCAGGTGATGCCGAGCACCACGATGCGCCCGTGGTCGGCCCGGTCGACCGGTCGGCGGGCGGATGGGAAGGCGAGCAGGGTGACGAGGCCCAGCGCCGGTCGGAGGAAGGCGACGAGGCCCGGATGCTCATGGTCGAGGGCCACGTCCATGAACAGGAACGATGCCCCCCAGATGCCCGAGGCGATGATCAGGAGCAGCCAGTCGAAGGGCAGGAAGGGTCGTGCCTCGGCCGTTGGCCCCGTCGACTCGTCACGATCTGCCGCCACGGCGGCACGGTACCGGTCCCCGGGCTGGGTACTCCCGCCCGGGAACGGCCAGACTCGGACCATGCGCAGGCTCACCCTCCTTCTCGTCGTTCTCACCGTGGTCGCCATCGGCTGCTCGGGATCGGCGACCGATGACGTGGTCCCGGCGGTCACCACGACCACCACGGTCGCCCCCGCCACGACCACCACGGTCGCTCCCGCCACCACCACGACGACGGTCGCCCCGACCACCACCACGACAACGGTCGCCCCGACCACCACCACGACAA
>CAJXIS010000288.1 GCA_913054115.1 uncultured Acidimicrobiaceae bacterium
CCTGGAACCCCGACCATCCGGCCCGTGTCGGGCTCCTGCCACGCAACGGGTCCGCCGACGACATCGTCTGGTGTGCGGCGCCGCAGTGCTACGTGTTTCACCCCGTCAACGCCTACGACGCCGACGACGGCACCGTCGTGGTCGACCTCTGCCGCTACGACCGGATGTTCGACCGCGACCGCAGCGGTCCGGTCGGCGACAGCGCACCTGCCCTCGTCCGGTGGGTGGTCGATCCGGTCACGGCCACCGTCGTCGAGACACCGCTTGCCGACGGCCACCACGAGTTCCCGACCCACGACCCCAGGGTGGGCGCCAGGAGGCACCGCTACGCATACACGGCCGACGGGCTCGAGTTGGGTCCGACCCACCGGGTCGATGTGGAGACCGGCGACACCGTCACCCACGACCACGGCGAAGGGCGCTTCGGCGCCGAACCGCTGCTGGTGCCCAAGGACGGATCCACCGCCGAGGGCGTCGGCTGGGTGCTGGTGTGCGTCAACGACCGTGGCGGCGGGCCGGCCGAACTGGTGGTGCTCGACGGCGAGGATCTGGCCGCAGCGCCGGTGGCCCGCATCCACCTGCCTCAGCGTGTGCCCGACGGCTTCCACGGCAACTGGGTCCCCGACGCCTCGGTGCCCCCGAATGAGCTGGTGGTTGTATGAGCGCCCGCGAGTGGGCACAGTCCGAGCGGCACGCCCTCTGCGACCTGATGGACGAGGTCGGCCCCGATGCCCCGACCCTGTGCGAGGGGTGGACCGTTGCACACATGGCCGCCCACCTGGTGGTCCGTGAGCGCCGCCTCGACACCGGGCCTGGCCTGGTGATGTCGGGTGCCCCCGCACGCCACACCGCCCGGGTCACGAACCGGCTGGCGGAACGCGGGGACTTCACCTCGATGGTCGACCGGGTCCGGCGGGGACCGCCGCTGTTCCTGCGATTCGTCGACGGGGCGATGAATCTCGTCGAGTTCGTGGTGCACCACGAGGACGTGCGGCGAGCCGGCGAAGCCTGGGTGCCACGGACCGGCCTGGGGGACCTCGACGACCTGCTCTGGGAACGCATGGGAAAGGGGGCGAAGATGATGTGCCGCGGACTCGTCGACGTCGACCTCACCCTCGCCCGCCCGGGAGGCGACACGATCCACGTCGGGAAGGCCGGACGCCCGGCGACACTCACCGGTGAACCGGTCGAGCTGGTGAACTTCCTGTTCGGCCGCCGCGACCGGGTGGAGGTCGAGGTGACCGGCGACGAGGGTGCCGTCCACGAGGTCCGAACGGGCCGCCTCGGGATCTGAACCTCAGTCCGCGTAGCCGCCCTGCTGGAGCACGCTCTCGAAGGTGGCCGGACGGCCGACGATGATGCCGTCGATGGCGAGGTCCAGCAGCGCTGTGTAGAAGCCGGCCTCCTCCTGGTCGGCCGAGTCGGGCCACACCCAGACCTCGACCCCGGCCTCCTCGACGGCGGTGAAGAACGCCTCGACCAGGACCGGGACGCCCTCGTACTCGGGTGGCACCTGCACGACGGGGTGGTCGCCGAGCGCCTCGCCGCCCAGGATCCAGGCGATCATCTCGTCGGTGCCGGGGCTGGTGGCCACATCGGGGGCAGCCTCCTTGAAGGCGGCGACCACGTCGCTGGAGAACGACACCACGACCACCGAGTCGCGCCGGTCCAGAGCGTCGAGGTCGGCCACCAGGGCGGCGATGGCGGCAGCACTGTTCTCGCCGCGGTTCTTGATCTCGACGTCGAGGGCGAGCGTCGGAAACGCCTCGGCGACCGACCGGAACGTCTCGATCCGGAAGTCGTCGGCGCTGAACCCCTCGGGCGGCTCGACGTCGCCGGTGCGCATGCCCCGGAACGGGTAGTCGTCATCGGCCAGGTCGCGGCAGGGCCAGCAGGTGGGCGACCACCACCAGGCGTTGTCGAGGGCCTGGAGCTCGGCGAGGGTCAACTCGGCGACCACTCCCTCGGCGCCGGTCGTGCCGAACACGTCGTCGTCGTGGTGGACGACGAGGACCCCGTCGGCGCTGATCCGCACGTCCATCTCGAGCAGATCGACGCCGGCAGCGGCGGCCTGCCGGAAGGCGTACATGGTCGAGTGCGGGTAGTCCTGGTCGCCGCCGGCGTGGGCCAGGTTGAGGGGCCGGTCGAGTGCCAGCAGCTCGTCGATCGTCGGCGCCCGCGGCGGCAGGGTCGTGGGGGGCGGTCGGCCCGGCGGGTCATGGCGGGCGCAGTCGCCGCCGACGACGTCGATGACGCGGTCGTGGCGGGTGCCCCCGGTGAGGGGCCTGGGAAGACCGGGATCGACGTACACGTGGGGGTGGAAGTCCCAGCCCACCATCTGATCGTCGACGAAACGCACCTCGAGCACCACCGTCTCGCCCGCCACGTCGTGCCTGGGCGGGAACACGAAGTTGCCCAGCGAGTACGCCACCAGCCGTCCGTCGCCACGTTCGATGATCGGCTGGAGCACGTGCGGGTGGTGGCCCAGGATGATCGTCGCCCCGGCGGCGAACAGCTTCTCGGCCAGCTCCTCCTGCGTGGCGACCTGACAGGTCTCGTACTCGTCGCCCCAGTGGACGCTGACCACGACCACGGCGGCCACCTCGGCGGCCGTGCGCACGCTGTCCAGGAAGCGCTCCTCCTCGGTGAGGGCCAGCGCCACCCCGGGTCGGGCCTCTTCGGCGCCGAACCCGTAGGGCTGGATGTGGGTGGCTGCCACGAACGCCACCGTCGGACCGTCGGGAACCTGGATGATCCGGTGCGAGTAGGCCTCGGTGTCGTCGATACCGGCGCCGACGACCGCCACCCCGGCGGCGGCCAGGGCGTCGAGTGAGTCGGTCAGGCCCACCTCGCCGTAGTCGCGGGCGTGGTTGTTGGCCATGGCGACGATGTCGATGCCGGCATCGGCGATCGTCTGTGCAGCGGCGAGCGGTGCCCGGAACACGAACATCTTGGTGGCAGGCGATCCCCGCTCGGTGATGGCCGTCTCCAGGTTGACGAAGGCGATGTCGGCCGATGCCAGAGACGGCTCGAGCAACTCGAACGGGTCGAACCCGCCCTGTGCCGGCCGCTCCATCAACACATCGCCGCCGGCCAGCAGCGTCCACTCCCTCGGCGGCCGCGTGGTCGTGGTGGTCGTGGTGGTCGTCGTGGGGGGAAGCGTGGTCGTGGTGGTGGGAGGAAGGGTCGTGGTCGTGGGAGGAAGGGTCGTGGTCGGGG
>CAJXIS010000289.1 GCA_913054115.1 uncultured Acidimicrobiaceae bacterium
AGAGCCGACCATGCTATATGCTAAGTGGATCTGTTACGCGGCCTTTATCCTGCTGCTCTTCCGCCTCTTAGCTGAGCGCATGGAACTGGCGCGGATCGAAACCGCCGTGGTGCGCCTGCGGGCCGCGATTCCCTGGCGGGAACGCATCATCCGGACGTCGGTGGCCGCTGCAGCCACCCTGCTCCTGCTCGCTCCCTGGGTGATCCGGAACATGCTCGTGTTCGAGGAACCGGTCTTTTTGTCCAACGGTGCGGGAACGGTCCTCGTGCAGGCGAACTGCGACCCCACCTATCAGGGTGACTTCCTGGGCTACTGGCGCCTCGAGTGCGGCCAGCCGGCACCCTTCGGTCCCGCCGGCGGGCACCTCGACGAATCCGAGCGGGATGCCGTGGTCCTCGACCGGGCGCTGGACTACATCGGCGACCACCGGACGCGCCTCATCACGGTCGTCATCCCTGCCCGGATCGGCCGGATGTGGGGCGTGTACGACACGGTGGACCAGCTGCGCCTCGATGCCCTCGTGGACCGTCGACCGCTCGCCGTGTCGACGCTGGGGCTCCTCCAGTACGTCGCCATCGTCCCCCTGGCGGCTGCCGGGGCGGTGCTGCTCTGGCGACGCCGCGAGTCGTTGCTCGCCGTTGCGGCCTGGGTCCCGATCGCCACCCTCACGGCGGCGATCTCTTTCGGCAACACTCGCTACCGGACCGCCGCCGAGGTGTCGCTGGTGGTGTTGGCGGCCGTTGCGCTCGACGTCCTGGCAGAGCGCCAACGTCAGCCGGCGCAGCCCCCTGGCGGATCGTCGTAGCGGGGGTCGAGGGTCCACTCCCCTGTCCACCATTCGCCCTGAGGATGGCCCACCTGCGGGCCTCCGATCGGGACGCCCACCACGTGCCGCGTCTTCAGGAGCTCCGCCACGGCCTCTCCGAGGAGCGCCGCACCCGCCGGGCAGAGGTGGCCGTCGTCGTTCCCGTCGCGGATCTTGCGGACCTGCTGGAGGGTGCCGTCGACGGCGATGCCGGCGCGTGTGAAGGCGCCGGAGGAATCGCCGAGGAGCGAGCCAGTGACGTATCCGGCATCGCGGAGCCCGCCGACGACCGAGGCGACCAGGTCGTTCACGAGGTTCCGGTGCTCCTCGATGCCTTCTCCGGGTGGCGTCGGTGGCAACCCGATCCACACGAGGAACACACCGGCGTCGGTGATCCGGCGGGCCACCTGGTCGGCTCTCGAGCGATAGGAATCCGGGTCGGCCAGTGCCTCGCCGAAGTCCCACCCCCCGAGCATGAGCGTGATCACGTCAGGGTGCGTCCCGAGTGCGTCCGACAGGTAGTCGTCGAATCCGGGCCGCAGCAGGCCCACGCCGCCGAACGAACGGGTATCGACCTCGATGCCTACCCCGGTTTCGGTGAGAATCGCCTCGAGGGCCGCCCGGATGCCGGGATCGGCGTCGTAGGCGACGCTGTCGCCGAGCGTGACCACCCGGAGTGGCTCCCTCGAACCGGACCCGCACCCGGCGGCAAGGAGCGCGATGGCGACGAGTACCGCCGGAATCACGGAAGAACGCGCCACGACATCGAGGTTACTCCGGGCCCCTCGGAGACCGGGAGTAGGCTCGGCCGCCGATGAACCGACGCCGTCTCCTGGCCGCCCTGGGCCCGTTCCTCGTGCTGCTGGGCCTCTGGATCGCCCTGCTGCCGTTCAGCCGTCCCCTCCCGGGCGGCAGCCACTTCGATCTGGAGGCGACGCCCCGGGTCGGGTGTCGGACGCCGGTGATCGGCGCCTTCACCGACGACCGGCCGCTGGGCACCGTGTACACCACGCCCCGTCCCATGGAGGGAGATCCGACCGTCGAGGTGGAGGTGCCCTGCGAGGGACGTGCCCGATTCCGCCTGGCCCTCGGCATCACCCTGCTGGCCGGCGGGGTCGTCGTCCGGCGGAAGGTCAACGACACATGACCGACCTGGGGACGACAGCCGACCTGTTGAACGATGTCTTCTCGCCCGACCCGCCGATTCAGGCAGACGAGCTCGACTGGTACTACGAGCAGAACCCGGAGGGCCGTGCAGCGGTCGGACGGGTCACGGAGGGCGACCGGCAGCTCGGCAACTACGCGCTGGTACCGCTGCGCTTCGACGGCGCCGACGGCTCGGTCGTCCGCCTCGGGCTCGGCGTGGACCTGGCGGTGCATCCGGACGCCAGGGGAACCGGGGCCTTCCGACGGACGGTCGAGGACAGCTATGCCGAAGGGCGCTCCGCTGGACTCGACGGCATCCTCGGGATCGCCAACCTGGAGTCGGCACCGCGGATGGTCGCCACGATGGGATGGCGACAGCTCGACCCGCTCCCACTGCGCCTCCTCTTCGCCACTCCCTGGTCGGGCCGCCATGAGCACCATGCGGTCACCGGAGGCTTCCTCTCGAGCGGCCGCCTCGACGAGTGGCTGCCACAGCGTTCCGGTCCAGGCGACTCCGGCCATGCGGCCACCTGGTCGGCCGAGCAGTTGCGCTGGCGCCTGGGAAGGCACCGTGCCGACTACGTCGTCCATGTCCTCGACGACGTCGTCCTCGTCAGCACGCGCACCCGCATGGCCGGGGTCCGCTTCGCCGTCCTGTTGAAGGTCATACCCCGGCGGCCGCTCGAGGGACCGCTGCAGGGCGGGCCGTTGGCCGCTGCCGTCGGCGAGGTCCACCGCACCCCGTTCGTGGTCCACTGGGGCCACAACCACGATGTCCGGTTCCGTGGCGTGTCGATCCCCCGGCGGTTCATGCCCAGCCCGCTCGAGGTCGTCCTCTTCGGCTTCCACGACGGTTTCGACGCGTCGGCCTTCGAGCTCAGCAGCTTCGAGTTCCTCGACTTCGACGCCTTCTGATCGCTGCGCCCTGACAGGCGGCGGGCCGACCGGACCGCTCCGGTACCGTGACGGCGTGCGCACCGCCGTCGTGATCCCCGCCTTCAACGAGGCCGAGGCACTCCCGGGTGTCCTCGCCGAGTTGGCGGCGGCCGTCCCGGAACACGAGATCATCGTCGTCGACGATGGTTCGACGGACGACACCGCCGAAGTCGCCGCTGCGGCCGGCGTGACCTGTCTCCGCCTGCCCTTCAACCTCGGCATCGGTGGCGCCCTCCGCCTCGGCTTCCGCTTCGCCGCCGGGGAGGGATTCGATCAGGCCTACCAGTTCGATGCCGACGGACAGCACGACCCGTCCCAGATCCCGGC
>CAJXIS010000290.1 GCA_913054115.1 uncultured Acidimicrobiaceae bacterium
CCCGGCCGTCGCTCATCACGCTCGGCACGAGCCTCAACCTGCTGCCGCATCCGGTGGCCGAGGTGCGTGCCATCGCCGACTCGGTCGGGGCGAAGCTGCTCTACGACGGGGCGCACGCCTGCGGCATGTTCGCCGGCAGCCGCTGGCCGGTGCCGCTGGCCGAGGGTGCCCACATGCTCACCATGAGCACCTACAAGAGCCTCGGCGGCCCGCCGGGCGGACTGATCCTCACCGACGACGCCGAACTGGGCGAGCGCATCGACGCCATCGCCTACCCGGGGCTCACCGCCAACTTCGATGCCGGCAAGACGGCATCACTGGCGATCACCCTGCTCGACTGGATCGAGCACGGACGGGCCTACGCAGACGCCATGGTCGCCACCGCTTCCGCACTGGCCGCAGCGCTGGTCGGCCGCGGCCTGCCGGTCGTCGAGACCGACGAGGGCCCGACCACCTCGCACCTCTTCGCCCTCGACGCCTCACGGTGGGGTGGCGGCCATGCAGCGGCTCTTCGGCTCCGCAGGGCGAACCTCCTGACCTGCGCCATCGGCCTGCCACCGACCATCGCAGAAGGGGCCATGTGCGGGCTCCGCATCGGCACGCCGGAGGTCGTCCGGTGGGGGATGGGCGTCGACGACATGCCCGAGTTGGCCGATCTGGTCGCCGACGGGCTGTCGGATGATCCGACGGAGGTCGCACCCCGCACCACCGCCTTCAGGGGCCGGTTCACCGACCTCCACCACATCCGGACCTGAACCCCGGCCGGGCCGCTCCGGCTACTGCAGGCCCTTCACGGCACCGCTGTCGACCGGGATCGACGCGCCGATGATCGACCTGGCCGACTCCGAGCACAGGAACGCCACGATCCGACCGAAGTCGCCGGGATCGCCGAGGCGACCCGTGGGCACCGAACCGGCCACCCCGTCGAGGTCGTCGTAGAGCTGGGCCAGCCGGTCGGTGGCGTGCAGGCCCGGCTGCACCGTGTTGACCACGACGCCGTCGCCGGCCACCTCGAGGGCCGTGGTCTTGAGGAACGCCGTCAGGCCCGACCGTGCGGTGTTCGACAAAATGAGGTTGGCCATCGGTTGGCGCACCGCCGCCGACGTGACGGCGACGACCCGGCCCCAGCCACGCTCCTGCATCGGTGGCACGAAGGCCTTGGTCATGGCGACCATCGACAGCAGGTTCAGCTGGAGTGCCGCCTGGTAGGCGTCGGCATCGGTCGATGCGAAGTTCCCGGGCGGCGGGCCGCCGCCGTTGGCGATGAGGATGTCGACGTGGCCGAGGGCGGCCAGGGCGTCGCCGACGAGGGCATCGACGCTCGCCGGATCGGCCAGGTCCACGGTGAGCGTGACCGGGTCGCCGTCGATCGTGGCCGCAGCGGCAGCCAGCTTCTCGGCCGAGCGGGAGGCCAGCGCCACCCGCACGCCCTCGGCGGCCAGGGCCTGGGCGCAGGCCAGCCCCAGCCCGGTAGATGCGCCGGTAACCAGCGCCGTGCGTCCAGAGATCCCGAGATCCATCGCAACCTTCCTTTGGGTTCAGCCGATCCGGGGACGGTAGCGCCCCGATGTCCGGCGGCAGCGTTGCGGGAGAGCAGCGCCGTGCGAGGATGCGCGGCATGGAATCGCCTGTGGAGAGGACCGGTGGACGGCTGCTCATCGACTGCCTGCTCGCCCAGGGGGTCGACACCGCCTTCGGGGTGCCTGGCGAGAGCTACCTCGCCGTGCTCGACGCGCTGTACGACGTTTCCGACCGGCTGCGCTTCGTCGGTTGCCGCCAGGAAGGGGGTGCCGCCTACATGGCCGAGGCCTACGGCCAACTCACCGGCCGACCTGGCGTCTGCTTCGTGACCCGTGGGCCGGGCGCCACCAATGCCTCGATCGGCGTGCACACCGCACGGCAGAACTCGACGCCGATGCTGCTCTTCGTCGGCCAGGTCGGCCTCGAACACCGGGGCCTCGAGGCCTTCCAGGAAATCGAGTACCGCTCGTTCTTCGACGACCTCGCCAAGTGGGTCGTCGAGGTCGAGTCGGCCGACGACCTGCCGGCGGTCGTCGAGCGGGCCTGGACCACGGCGTGTTCGGAGCGGCCTGGCCCCGTGGTGGTGTCGCTCCCGGAGGACATGCTGCGGGAGTCGACATCCGCCGTTCCGGAACCACGCGTGGAGGTCGTCGAGCGGGCTCCGTCGGGTGAGGACGTCGCGGCGGTGCGCGACGCGCTCTCGGCCGCCGAGCGACCTGTGCTGCTGGTCGGAGGAGGCGGCTGGACCGAGGCCGGGCTGGCGGACCTGCGGTCGTTCGCCGGACGCAACGACCTCCCCGTCGTCGTCACCTTCCGCCGCCACGACCTGTTCGACAACACCGACGACCGCTACGCCGGTGAGGCGGGGGTGGCGATGCCGGCGGCGGTCCGTCGGGCGCTCGAAGAGGCCGACCTGGTGGTCGTGCTGAACGCCCGCTTCGGTGAGATGGCGACGGGCACCTACACGCTCTTCGGTTCCGGTTCGTCGCAACGACCGGCCGGGCAGTCGATCGTCCATGTCCACTCCTCGGTGGCAGAGTTCGGCAAGGTCGTCGATGCCGACCTCACGGTCCACGCCGGTCCGAACGAGACGGTCGGGGCACTCGTCGCAGCCGAACTCGAGGGCCGTGTCCGATGGGCGACATGGCGTGCCGACCTACGTGCAGCGTTCCTCGAGACCCTCGATTGTCCGCCGCAACTCGGCGACCTCGACATGGGCGAGGTCACCACCTGGCTGCGGGACCGCCTCCCCGACGACGTCATCGTCACCAACGGCGCCGGCAACTTCAGCGTCTGGCCCAACAAGTTCCTGCTCTACGGCGAACGGGCCCGCCTGCTGGGCTCGCAGAACGGCACCATGGGCTACGGCCTTCCGGCGGCGGTTGCCGCCAAGCTGGTCGAACCGGGGCGCACGGTCGTGTGCTTCGCCGGCGACGGCGACCTCCAGATGAACCTGGCCGAACTCGGCACCGCCCTCCAGGAGGACGCCCGGCCGATCGTGCTCGTCGTCGACAACTCGAACTACGGCACGATCCGGATGCACCAGGAGCTGCGCCACCCCGGCCGGGTGGTCGGCACCGACCTCGTGAACCCCGACTTCGTGGCGATCGCCGGCGCCTACGGCATGCACGCCGAGCAGGTCCGGACGACCGCCGACTTCGCCCCGGCCTTCGAGCGGGCAATGGCCTCCAC